>JBEPUU010000001.1:0-34110 GCA_041691355.1 bacterium
GACAGGGGTAAATAGTGCATATGCACCAAGAACGATAATAGGCATTGTCATAAAGAGAATAAATCGTGGATAAATAACCTTCCCAAAAAATGCCAACGCGACAAGAGGAAGGACAAACCAAATAAGAAGAAATAATTTCTCTTTCCAAAACTTCTTATCAACCACAAAAGAAGATATCGAGAGAACAAGAAAAGGAACTGTAATATATCCAATAAACCACCCTCCCAATCCCTTCATATTGCCGGTGAAAAAGGCGAATGGTTGACGTATCCAGTCATTGAACGAATAAATGAAGGTCAAATTCTTTTGTCCGATGATGTAAAAAAATGGAGACAAGCGAAGTATTTGATACATCGCATTTGCGATAATGACAGCAACTAACGCAAAAATAATAAATCTGAAAAGTCTATTCTTATCAAAGTGTTTTTTAAAAGGAAAAAGTAAAAGAGAAAACGGCAACAGAATAAATCCAAAATCTGCATCAGTCTTTGTTAACATACCAAGTCCCATAACCATTCCCAATATCATTCCAAGGTCAAGACGGACATGCCGTACCAAAAGTACAGTAAAATATAAAATCCAAATCATAGACACCGCGACAAGCGAATCATAGACTGCTAATTTGTCATAGACTAAGGAAAATGGATACAAGACATAAAGAAGACTGGAAAGCAGGCCTATTTTTGTATTCCGAAATATTTCTCGGCCTAGGAAGAACATACCAATCATTGAAAAAAATCCTGCACCTATTGAGACAGCTCTTCCAGCTAGCAAGGGCTCTTTGATTATCTTGAGAAGAAGCATAGCAATCCATACAAACATAGGTTGCTTACCATCAGTCAATGAAATAAATCGCCAGCTGGCATCATTGCTTGCAATTTGTGACCAGCGAATATAAATCGCCTCATCGGTAAAAATAGGCAGTGTAAGTATGTGAAATAGCCGTGTGATTAGATATAAAACAATAAGTGCGGCAAAACTGAAGAACAGATAATATTTTTTTATAAAAAAAAGCATATATGCAAACTACTCGTCTAGACAAATTATATGAAAAAGCCAAGCTATAAGCAAATCTCTTTTAAATATTCATGCAAATGATATAATTAAGCTGTACTATGGAAAAAGTCAGACAATATTGGCAGAAGTTTATTACAGAGCGACATTATTTTACCGTATTTTTTGTGCTAATCATGCTTGGGATATTTCTTATCAACGGCATGCATGAATCATACCCAGACGAATTTGATAATATTCTCGGCGGCTGGTACATCCTTCATGGACGGTTTATTTATTCAGGATTTTTTACCCATCATGGGCCTGTTGCATATTTCTTAGCAGCACTTGTTGAAATTTTCAGTGGACGCTCATTTGTAAGATTTCGCATCGTCTATTCAATTTTTCTTCTTGGATACTTCTTATGGTCATATTTTTTCTTGAGAAATCGTGTAGGAATTATCAAATCCCGTCCTTATCTCTTTTTTATCCCTGTAATTGGAATTGCAGCGACATATTTTTGGGGTCATATGCTCTTGGCAGATAGCATTTCAGGATTTTTCTTAACTCCTGTATATGTTTTTTTGCTTCTAAAGATACTATACCGCGAAAATCTCATCAAAAAAGATTTCATTTTTATCTCAGTTCTCACATCTCTTGCACAGCTTTCTTCATTGACATATACCTATCTCATTTTTATAATCGCGATTTGTAGTCTCGGTTACTACATTTTTTACCAACCTATTAGACCTTTTAAGAAAAAAACTATACTTGAAATCCTGGGAATTTTTCTCGCACCGTATATTATTTTCTTTTTATATTTAATTGTGACAGGAAGTCTGTTCGATTATATGTATCAGGCAATTACGTTCAACGAAAAATATTATATTTATAACTATCCTCGCCCACCTGGAGTTACACATATCAATCCCATCCGCTACGCAATTGTTATCGCACATAATATATTGACAGCTTTTTTCTCACTTGCTACTCAAATAAAAGATTTTAATTTTAGTTACCCATTCAATGCAACATTGCTTTTGGCAAATCTCGTCCTTCTTATTTATCTGTTATTCAAACGCAACTACTATTTTGCAGTATTTCTTGTTCTCTTTCTTATTTACTCCAACGCAAGAAGCGATCCATTAAGCTCCAAAGAAACAGATTATCAATCCGCAGTCTATATGATGTTTTCGTTATTTAATATTTGTTTTGTGATTCCCACACTTTATAAAGAATTAAATACAACATTGTTACTTAGCAAACGCGTCATATTTGTGGGTTGCTTTGCTCTTATCTCACTTTATTCACTGTTTACCGGAATATATCTTTTCAATTCTTGGATGAATAAAGCATATACCAAATATATGGGAACATCTCCACTCATTTATGATCGACCCATTGTTGCGCCGGTAATTAACTCTGTTGTTTCTCCTGGAGATTATATGTGGATTGGACCATTTGCATTTGAGGATTTATTTTATGCTAACGGTACTATCCCTTCACAATATCAGATTCTTATTCCAGATATGGGACAATCACAGAAAATTGAAGATGGAATCATTTCTGAATTTAAAACACATAAACCAAAAGTAATTTACTTTGATAAACAATTCTTTGTGCTGGGAAGAGCACCTGAAACATATGGGCAATTTTTCATAGATTTTCTCAACTCAAATTATATAACACTATTCAATTACCACAATGGTGATACAAAATATATTTCTGTCGCACCTGTAACATTGCAACTTGATCTGGAAACAAAGCTCTATATAAATAAAAATAATATACACGAGGTTATTCAGAAGTTGGTGCAGGGCAATTATATAAAGGCAGTACCTATTAAATGATTATTTTTTCCTCTTTATTTTTTTATAAACAAAAATCGAACCTATCAAAATTGCAGAGACTACATAACTTGTAAGCATAATATCTAGTAATATCCTTGGAATTGGAGGATCCCAATTTCCTGTATAAATGAATGGAACATATAATAACAATGCGAAAATGGAAATAATTACTGACGGGATAAGTACATAATATTTGTGAGAAAGAAAAACTGCAAATGCCAATGGTCCAATCAAATACCAAGCCTGAAAATTGTAACTTTGTTGAGTTTCAATATATACCCCAATTAATAATAAAACCAAACTTAAACCAATTATTCCATCAAAATTAATTTTTTTCTTTTTCCACTGAAGAACATGGATCCATATAAAAAATGGCAGCATCATACCTGTTAAAAATTTAATACCAATTGAAATAAGCAGAGAAATATATGCTCTCCCATATTTTTTTTGTAAAAGTAAATAAAACGCCATCAATGAAAAAAACATCATCGTGATATCTATATGCGCCGAAACTAAACCTTCTACCAGAATCAACGGACTTAATCCAAAAAAAATAAGAGCAAAAGCTTCATTTTCAGGTTTTATTTTCTTAACTATTTTGCCGATAAAATAAATCGAACCAATGAAGCTAGCCGATGCGAGTATCTTAAAAAGAAAAAATGTAGGAAGAAAAAATTGTAATCCAATAAAAGATAATGGCACAGTCAGAGCAAGCCAGATGGGTCCATATGGATAAACACGTTGTGTCCAATGCATAAATGAGAGCATCGGATCACCTGGATAATCAAGCGCTTTATGCATAAACGGATTTGCATGATAATGGGTTATAATTTTTGCATCAAAAATATAGTTAAAAACATCATATGAAAATGCATTATATGAAAAAGTTAATAAAATAACTCCCACAAAAATAACTTTCCAGACAAATTTTTTGTCCACTTTCTTTTTTGCTGCAAGTGATAGTAACAGTATATATAAAATGCTAAGAGCAATTACAATAAGTAAGTATAAAACTGTTGAAAACGGTCTATTAAAATAGCCAATATACTGAAAAGCTTTTTCTATAGCATAAAAAAATTTGAAGTGAGAAATTACCAAACCAAGATCAATTTGTGTAAAGGAGTATAAAAATAGTCCGAGGAAAACAAGAAGGTAGACCCAAAAAATAACATTAATTTTTAAACTATAATTTTTCATCTATTATTTCCCACCAAAAGCGAGGCTCGCTCTTAGAGGCTCATCTTTACCGATATTTTCCAGTAAAAATATTTCTTTTTATGCGTAAAAGATCAAGAACTCCCTGCGCAGAATCGGTAATAGGATTTACACGCCTTGTTTCAACATGAAGCCATTTAATAGGTACTTCTTTTATTTTATACCCATGTTTCTTCGCTAAATACAAAATTTCTATGTCCGACCCATAAGTAATTGCAGTTCCTTTAATTTTTTCAAAACCATGTTTGAGTTTTTTGTATCGATTAAAAATATCTTCTGTTGCATGACTCGTAAATAATTTAAAACCGCACTGTGTATCTGAAATCTCTTTAAGGCCAATTATATTTTTTCGAAGAAGAACTGAACTCAACGAGATAAAGAGACGAATTGCAGGTGCACCCTTTCTTTTATCATCTCGTGAACCAATCGCGATGTCATATTCTCCACTTTCCAAAAAAGGGAGCAACTTATCTACCTCTTCAATTGGAGTTGCCTGATCCATATCGGTAAAAAGTCTATATTCCCCTTTTGCTTGCAACATCCCTGTAGTAACTGCACCGATTTTTCCGTAGTGTGGATTTTTGATGAACGTAAAACGCGGATTTTCTTTACAAAATTGTGCTATAAACTCTACACTTCCATCTTTTGAGCCATCATCTGCAACAATCACTTCATATGAAATCTTTTTTTTGCTGAGAAAGTGCTCAATTTTATCAAGAACACCTTTCTGAAGATTGGCCATCTCGTCGTAGCAGGGGATGATAATTGAAAGATAAATAGTATCCACGCTCAAATTATACTAAAAAACTCTTCTGTCAACAAATGATAAATTACCTTTTGTTAAAAGTAAGAATTTTTTGTTGTCTTGCTTGGACTTTTCGGTATGCATAATGCTGCTCTTTCAAATCATTATGGGCAACCAAAGTTATTCCATTTGCAGTGAGATGTCTCTTAACATCCGAATCTGTAAGAAGCCTTAACGCATTGTGTCGAGGCGTAAGGAATTTTTTATTCCCAGTTGCGCTTTCTATAGCCAAATGACAAATAAATTCCGTTGTACCTTCAGGTAATTTGTTAAGTATATTAAGAAGTTCTTTGCTGGACAAATCTTTCCCCCAATTAATGTCGTAAAATCTATTAATTTCATAAAGATGTTTACGATCTGCATGTCTTAAATTGCTGAGAAGCAAAGCTGAATTTACAATGACTTGCGTTACAATAGGTTTTTTCCAAACCCCAAGAGTTAGGTTCCAACTATTAAAATAATTTCCTCGTAGCGATTGAATTTTTTCTTTATTGGCAAAAGCACTTACAATTTTAAAGACGGAAGGATAGAGATGAATATGATGATGACTATCAATATGCGTAATTTGCAGTCCGGTATTTTTTAATGCCGTATATTGTGCTTTTAATTCCTTTTCAATTTCTGTCCGGCTTATAGCCTTGGAAGCCACTCTTGAAATGAGTTGTGGCCAATAATAAAACGAATCGTCCTCTCGAATAAGATTTTTTGCATCTTTTGGAAAAATAAGAGATTTCCCCTCGGTAAGGTTGAAATGCAAACCAACTGATACTCGAGGGTGCTTTTTTAGATATGCTATTGCATCCTGAAAGAAGGGCATATTCACCATTACAGAAACACTTGTAATAATTCCTTGCTCAATACCTTCTTTTGTACCTTCGTTTACTTCCCTACTCATGCCGAAATCATCGGCGTTAATTATCAATTTTTTCATTATATTGCCCTAACATTGCCAAACTCTTATCGTATACTTAAAATAACCTATATCTGATAGAATAATTGAGTATGCTACCACTGTCAAGGGTTAAGAAGTTTTTGCCATATATTATATGCTGCATTTTTTTTATTGCATACTCTACATTATCAATTGTCAAACATGATCATTATCAATCATACGGGTTTGATTTGGGAATTACAGATCAAATAGTCTGGGAATATAGCAAATTTGATGCACCCATTACCACAGTTCATTATTACCCATATACATCTATTCTTACTGATCATGTCGAATTCATTTATGCACTACTTAGTCCTTTTTACTGGATTTGGGATGATCCACGAATGCTTTTATTTTTACAGGCAGCGGCAATTTGTTTTGCTGGGCTACCGTTATATTTCTTAGCACAAAGTAAAAAGATAAAACCTATTGTCACCTATGCTCTTCTTCTTAGCTATCTGACTTTTTATGGTTTGCAAAATGCAATTTGGTTTGACGTTCATAGTGAAGTATTTGGTGCGAGTTTTCTTCCATGGTTTATTTATTTTTTGGATAAAAAGAAGAAGTATTGGTGCTTAGTTTTTTTTCTTCTAACCATTTTTTGTAAAGAAAATATGGCATTTTTGACACTTCTGATAAGTGGAGTATATTTTCTAAAACGAAAAAGTAAAATCGACTTCATCTATATTTTTCTCTCCGCATTTTATCTATTTATTATCTTTGCTATTTATTTTCCTTATTTCACCAAATTAGGATACGAATATGCAAATACCCGTGGACTTCTTGAGAGTATTGATTTGAGAAATTTTTTTAATACGTCAAATAAAAAAGAAGTATTTCTGGTAAGCCTTGGCTCATTCGGCTTTTTACCTATCTTATCTCCCTTATCACTTATACCCTTTATAGGAGATCTTTTTAGTTATTTTGTTGTCGGCAATAACATAAAGGAAGCAAGTGGACTTTTTATGCATTATAGAGTTACATTGGGAGCACTTTTGGAATGGAGTACAATTCTTACACTTGCAAAATATAAATTTTTTAATAAATGGTATACAGCGTTATATCTTTTTATACTGATTATAGTTTTTCAGTTTACATTGCATCTGCCACTTAGCTATTTGACCAAACATTGGTTTTGGCACCAACCACCAGCCGCCACAAATATTACTCACCTACTAACGTACTTGCCTCCAAACGCATCTGTTGTTTCTCAAAATAATATTACTCCTCATATAACCCAACGATATAATATTTTTACTTTATGGCCGGAGATTAAAAAATTTAAAAATGATTCTCCGTGCAGTAAAAAAGTTTGCGATTGGTTATCTTGGCGTGGAGGCAAACCGACATATATAATTGTAGATACTTCAAGAAATTGGGATATTAGACATTTTTTGACCGACAGACCAATCTTTCTAGATGCTTTAACTAACATGGAAAAATATGGAGAAATTTCCAAACAAAAACAAATAGGCAATGCTATACTTTATAAAATTAACTATAAAAAATTAGCTAATTAATTTAAGAATCTCAATATTAAGAATAAAAGTATTGACATTTATATTTATTTGATGTAAATTAAGTATTATAAATGCAAAATTTAACTACTTCTCTTAAAACCTTTCTTGAAATCCCCTACGACAAACTTGAGGAGATGAATTTATCCCTAAGAAAAAAGACTCACACACTAACTTCAAGTGAAATACAAAAAGAACATTTTACATATTTAGTTAAAGAAACCAAAATTAAAGCAATCACAGTCTGTTTTACCGATATTGAAGGACGATTTCAGATGCTTGATTATGATAAAAAATTCCTTTTGGATTCTTTAGAAAATTTAACATTTGATGGATCTTCAATACGAGGATTTTCTGCTCAGTATGAATCCGATTTGCGACTTGATATAGATTGGGGCTCGCTCCGCTTTCTTCCTGCAGATGTCTTCGGTCCTGGCAAAGTCCTTGTCTTTGCATCTGTTCTTGATAGAGATCGTCAACCATATATTTCCGATTTTAGAGGACAATTAAAACTTTATTCTGAGCAATTACTAAAGAAACAAGGAATTACGGCATATGGTTCAACGGAAATTGAAGGCTTTATCGTTGACGGCATAGAATCTGAACAAGAATATACATCACGCAATGAGTTTAAACTTATCTCAACAGGCGGATATTTTCATTCCCTTCCATTGGACAAACTCCGTGAATTTATCGATCGAGCTGCCGAAGCACAAAGGGCAATGGGATTCAGAAATGAAAAAGATCATCCAGAAGTTGCACCATCGCAGTTTGAGATGAACTTTTCTTACACTGACGTACTCAACGCAGCAGATCAAGTACAGTTATATAAACTTGTCTGTCGACAAGTTGCAAGGAACATGGGATTGACCGCGACGTTTCTTCCCAAACCTGTTATGGGAATCAATGGATCAGGAATGCACACAAATTTTTCGGTTGCAAAAAACGGTAGAAATATTTTTTATGATACTAAAGGTCAGGATGGATTATCCGAAGTTGCTTGGGAATATATTTCAAAGCTTCTTAATCATGCTCCCGAGATTTGTTTGATACTCAATTCATCAGTAAATGCATACAGAAGACTTGACCCGCATTTTGAAGCGCCGAATCAAATCAAAGTCTCTCCAATTGACAGAGGATCAATGATACGCATTCCCGTTGCAAATGAAAAAACCGCACGAATTGAAATCCGCTCTGTTGCACCTGATGCAAATCCTTATTTGGTATTTTACACAATTTTAAAAACCGGAAATGAAGGGAATAAATTAGTAACAAACGAAGAGAAACGTCAACGATCACGTTTCTTGCCTGATAATATCAACGACGCGATCCGAATCTTTAAATCCAGCGATTATATTACCTCACTACTGGGCGAGGAAAACAAAGATAAATATATTGCGTTCAAACAAGCTGCTGCGGATCGAAGTCCGAAAGAGCTCGGAACTCTAATAAAAGAATCTGAAATTCTCTATCATCACGAAGTCACCAATCAGATTCTCTGGAACATGTTTTGATTGGTCGACAAAAAATTGCACTAGTGAGCTCTAGTATACAAGGTCAGGTCGAAATTTCGACGAATGGCTGTTGTTTTATTGAAAATAAAAACTAATTTGACCACGGATTTGGTATACTCTTTTTGCAATGACAACCTTCGCAACTCTTCCTTCAGAAATTATAACCATAATTTCCGACATATTATCTCAACAAAATTCATCAGAATGGATACAACATGCTGTCTCACTTCATGAACAGTATGCAACACGGGAGAAATTTCATAGACGGATTGCGTTGAAAGAATATGATGATCTTCTTGCCTACCTCGCAATGCGTGTACCGGCAACATATGCGCAAATATATAGTGTTTTTTCAACTATCAAAGAACTCCTACCATTATGGCAACCCAAAAACATACTTGATCTAGGTTGTGGACCAGGTACGGGAAGTTGGGCAGCACAACAAATATGGCCTTCACTTATCGAAAGTACTTCAGTCGATCAACATGATGACTTTTTTTCGCTCGGTGAAAAAATTCAGAATTCACTTAATGAAAATATTACCATAACATGGCAAAAAAGTGATCTCAGTAAAAAAATTATGCTTGAAGAAAATAAATATGACATAGTTCTTCTTGCCAATGTTCTCAATGAGATAAATCCTTCTCTAATTGACAAAATCATTGGACAAGCATTCAATAATTGCCGTGGGATGCTCGTTATCATTGAACCTGGTACACCTTTTGGAAGTAGTATTATTCAAAATGCAGCTAGAAAACTCTCCAAAGCAGGAATACTTCTTGCACCGTATATTAATAGTACATTCACTTCTGATGATGAGTATTATCTTCATTTTCCGCAGCGATTTATTAGACCAAATTTTCAACGGCGCATCCGCCAATATATGAGAGATTCATCACTTATGGCATCGGATTGGGAGGAAACAAAGTATTCATATACGGTTATCAGTAAAATAATTCCAAAAACAAATCCATGGGGGAAATGTGTTGGTCCAATACGTCTACAAAAAGGATTTCTTGAGGTACCAATACTTACACAAGTTGGCATAGAAAAAATAAAAGTGATGAAGCGTCATAGTGAGCAATATTTCTATGTTAAAAATCTTAAATGGGGAGAATATATCGAACGAAAGGAATTAGTAGAGGTTGCATTGCCTTCGAAGCCTTGATAAGGTAAAATAAAGCCTGTGACTGGCCCCATCGTCTAGTGGCCTAGGACGTCAGGTTCTCATCCTGAAGATCGCGGGTTCAAATCCCACTGGGGTCACCTAACGGGATAATATTCTTTTAAGAATCAATTATCTCTTTAAATCAATCTAAAACTTAGTCTCACCTTATCTTCTTGACCTTTTTATCTTTGCTTCAATTATATTGATACCCTAAAGAGATTTAAGCTCCAATATATATTGACAATATGTACATATTGTACTAATATAAAGTTATGGTTGTAACAGTTTCAGTAAGTGAATTAAGAAATAATATCTCAAACTATTTGGAGAAGGTTATGAAAGGTACTCGTGTGCTTGTACGTGATGAAAAGCGAGATATAACTATTGCAGAGATCATTCAGACATCTTCATTTGATAAAACTACCTACGAAAAAGCTCTCCAAAAAGCAGCAGGGATTTTTTCTCAAGAGAATCATCCTGAATGGAAAACAAAAAAAGATGTTGTTGATTGGGTTAGTAAAAATCGTTTATCTGATCAACGATCCTTTTAATTATGTATCTCCTTGACACAGATGTTTTAATTTGGGTTCTACGTGGTAAGAAAGAGATAGTTGAAAAAGTTTCTCAATTAAAAGATGAGTCTTCTCTTAGTATCTCTGTAATTTCAATTGCAGAAATTTATAAAAATATTTTCCCATCAGAGTTAACAGCAACAGAAGATTATCTTTCTCAACATATTCAACTTGATACTAATCAAAAAATAGCAAAAATTGCAGGACTATATTGGCAAGAATATGCAAAACAACTAAAGGCACTTAGCCTTACAGATTGTCTAATTGCTGCAACAGCCAATGTACACAGTGCAAAACTCGTAACGCTTAACATAAAGCATTTTCCAATGAAAGATATTTCAGTAATAAATCCAGCCTTATAAAATTAATCCTCTTATCTCTATTGATATACATCCATTAACTTCGCAAAATGAGCAAAAATCTCAATCAGAAGGGGTTCAAAATAATTTGCACTGGGGTCACTTGTGTTTAATACTACTTGAGCTATTTTGAATTAGTACTGGTGAGAAATTATTGAAAGACAACTTCTGTAAAATCTCTAACACAATAGTCTGCTGCTTTAAGATCCTCTTCCGAATGAGTCGTCATAATCCCTACAACTTTCATGTGAGCATTCTTCCCGGATTCTACGCCTGGAGGACTATCTTCAAATACAAGACATCTCTCAGGAATAATGCCCAGGCGTTTTGAGGTTTCTATATAAATTTCAGGATCAGGTTTGCCCTTTTCCACATGTTCATCACCTAAAATAACAGAGAATGAATCAGTAAGATGTAAAGCTTCCAAACAGAAATCTCTATTTTTTTTGGGAGCGGTTGTGGCAATTGCAAGTTCTTTGTGAAATGATTGCAAAACTTTTATTGTAGATAGTAAGCCCGGCACTTCTTTAATATCAGGCGCATACAATTCTCGATAAATTCCCTCTTTTTCTTCAGTATATGAAACAATTTCTTCTACCGAAAGCTCTTTATTAAAAATCATTTGGAAAATCTGATTATTTTTCTTGCCCGAAAATTTCTCTTTAAATTCTTCTTCAGAAAAATGTTGTCCATGTCTTTTGGCAAACTCCATCCATGCTTTTTTATGATAGTTCATGTTATTAATCATTGTCCCATCCATATCAAAAATAACAGCGCCAAAGTCTTTAAACTGAATTTGTATAGTATTGTGCATCAATAGAATTATAAACGATTCCTGTAATCAATGATTAGTCAAATACTCGTCTATGTATCATAAAAAATCTTTGCTACAATACTTCCAGATGGAGCAAAATAGTAAATCCAATAGACTGCATGCACTTGATGGACTTCGCGGAATTGCAATCCTCATGGTTTTTTTGAGCCATATCAATGCTACATATATTGATCGTTCTTCCTTGTGGGGTAGTTATATTTTTAATAGTGGAGTGTTGGGTGTATCATTTCTTTTTATTCTTTCCGGCTTTTTAATGGCTTATTTATATCCACAACCTAAAAGTGGATTCGCATTTATACAAAAAAGATATACTCGTATATTTCCTTTATTCCTAACGCTATGTTCCACAATTTTTGCTCTCAGATTTATACCAGAAAATCATTGGTATTTCTCGCTTGGTATTCTTATAATTTTTGCAATTATTGCTCATTTGATATGGGTTCATGGCATACAACGGTTTGTTAAAAACAAATTTACAAAAATACTTTTTTTTGCGTTTATCACTTTTCAAATAGTGGTTGGTATCTATTACCTCTGGGTCATGCATCATCCAGCTGTTTATTATTATCAACAAATGCCTCTTACTACTCGTTTTCTTACAGATTGGTTTGTGAACGCAACACTTACGTTGCCGATTGGAAAATATGTTACCCCACTTGACCCAGTTTACTGGAGTCTTGCAGCAGAGGTATTATTTTATCTTTTATATCCTTTTATCTGCGCACCAATAATTGCATATATGTCTCCAAAAAAGAGGATAAGTAAAATAATTTTGCTTGTGTGTTTGCTTCCTTTATTTGTAGGTCTTGCTATACTCGCACAGCATGTTTTGAATCTAAGCTTGTTGCGTTTCCAATTATTTTATTATTTTGTTACAGGTATGACTCTTGGATATCTTTATCGTAAATATCCTAATGCGTTATTAAAAATTGGCAAAGTATTCACAGGTAAAATGTCGTATCTAACCATTGTGTTATTCTTTGGATGTATTCTATTTGCACAGTTATTAGAAACTGCTTTTGCAGGTCAGATAATCTGGGTACAAGCGTTTTTGGCTCTTCCTTTTACTTTTTTACTTGCAATCGCATTAATAAATAAAACAGCATTGGCGGAACTATTCAGATCAAAAATCCTTGTATTTATTGGAACAATAAGTTATTCAATTTATTTGAGTCACATGTTTATTCTTGACCTAGCAATTGATATTACCAGACAACCACATAGTGCGCTTACTACAACCTTGTATATCCTAGCTACATTAGCAATAACAATAAGTATCTCAAGTATTTTATATTTCTTACTTGAAAAACCATATTTCATACGCAAACAAATAGAAAAAAAAGTAAAACTTGCAAGTTATGTACAAAATCCTTATGTCCCTATGATGGTTGGCGGTATAGGGTTAGGATTTCTTATTGTCACATTTATGGTATACCAATCTAATATAAATTTTTTCACGCTTAATGAGCCATATAAGAACATTATTACCTCTTCTGCGGGTGAAAATCAGTTGATCTCTCTTCAACAGCATTCTGCAGTAACGATGCTGCTTACAGCAAAGTATAATAACTTTGGCGTTCTTTCACTAAACCTTATTCATAAAACAATACCAAAGAAAAAATTTATTCAGCAACGGATTGAATTTCGTATTAAAGAGAAAGGTGCAGATCAATGGCTTTCAACCTCTCGCTATACTATAAGTAGTAAATCTGAAACGTTACCTGTTTCGTATGGATTTCCACTGATACCCAATTCTATCGGAAAAACATACGTTGTTTCACTTAAACAAGAAGTAGCATCTTCTTCTGAATATGTTTTATTAGATGCAAAAGACAATACCATCAAGGGAGTTTTCTTTGTTGATAAAAAAATGCTCATTAAAGATCCACAAAAGTTATTTGCTTTTATTGAAAATAAATTAACAACAGTTATTGATAATCCAGAAGCACAAGAAGTGGTGCAGTTATCCTTACCATTTATTCTTTTTACTTTGTATTTACTTATTACTAATAAACATCTTTTCGTTAATAAAAAATATCATTTGTGACCCGCACATTCTAGTTCAACAAATGAATGTTAGTGGTCAAGCTCAATTGCAAAATCAGTCTAGAAGAAATTACGACGCTTTGAAAAAGCTAGTGCCCTTGTGGCATATCTTCTCAAAACTCTATAAGTTGGGTCTACTCACGGTTTTCGAACATGGGGATGAATAGGATAATGCACACAGTAGTTTGAGATATTGAATGGTAGAAAGAAAATCCACAGCATACTTATTATTAAAAGAGAAACAATTATCCAAACTCTTTTTTTAAAATTTCCATAACTGAGAAATTGATAAATACCGTATAAAGAAAAAACTGTAAATGGCAACCATAAATAGATACTTTTTATCTGCAAAGATACTTGTGGGGCAAGAAGAATTTCAATACATGGAAAAATAATTAGCATGGATAAAACAAACCAATGATACATTTTTTTCTTTTTATTTGAAATAATATAATAAAATCCCGCAAAAATCCCAAAATATCCAATAAGTGAAAACCAGTTAATTCCAAAACGTACATCCCAAAATTGTAGATACACTCGTAAAAAATTAATAGGATCTTGAACTAGCTTATTGTGAAATAAACGGATTAGCCAAAAAGGTTTACCCTTAAAAGCATTGATATATGTCCCTAACTGAAATACAACATCAATTGAACCGAAATGGAATATATCTGTAAAACGTTGACAGACAAACCATCCCTGTAATGTCAGCAATTCAGTAAATGCTGTAAGAATAATGATATTTTTTTTCATTCTTTTATATTCAGTAGTTGTGCAAAAACTTCAGGATAAATCTTTGGCAAGTACACATTTTCAACTAAATTATTCGGCTTCATGTGACCAAAATAAGGTCGAATATACAATACTGTATCTTTTTTCCAAGCATTTGGTTCTGACCAGCTTGGTGGTACCATAACAAATAAAATTGAAGAATCATAAAAATGGAAATAGACTGGTGCATACGGCAACGAAGTGTCTATGACGATATGTTTGTAATTATTTTTTACTTTTCCTGTTGCTTGAACAAGTTGTTCATATCCGCCTCCCCAATCAGGAACATTTTCTTGCGGATAATTAATATAATAAAACTGAAGATATAAAGCGAATTCAAAACAGGCAAAAAGTGTAATGAGAAGTATTGTTGCCAATTTATATCTATAATTTTTAATGTGTTGCAATAAAAATAAAATTCCGACAGAAATAAGTATTATACTAGGGATAACAAGTGGTAACGAACGTAGAGAATGAGGACTTGGCACTGCAACAGCACCCACAATTGGAACAATAAAAAAAAGAAAAAAAGCTATGCGCTTAGTAATAGATTTTTTTATTCGTAACAAAAAATAAATGCCACTTAAGAAAAACGGCAGTTGCCACCGATAAAGTTCTCCGAAATCCTGCACTTGGTGTCTACCAATTCCGTCTCCAAAACTAAATAGAAAGTCCAAAGAAAAAAAGGATAAGTAATTACTAATATACGTAAGTGGATAAAAAAGAATATGTAGATATATATTTTTTGCTTCAATTTGACTAAAAGTAGACGTTGCGGTAAATCGTTCACTTCCTTGAGATGATAGTGAAAAAAGCACAAGCGGCAAAATCAATAATAGAGCAACCATGATGGGATAAAATGATTTTTGTGCTTGTAAAATTGTTCGTTGAATGCAATATATATCAATGTTACTGGTGAAAGAATACGAAATGTATCGTAGGTATACATAGCAAGAAGAAAAGAAAAGATAAAAAGAAAAACTGATATGACATTATGTTTTTGTTTAAATAATAGATAGAAATAGCACCCTAAAAGATAAAAAAATATCCCCATCGTAACTTCAAATCCTCCCCTGGAAAACTGCAAATGCCATGTGGATATTGACAATAAAAAAGATGCGAGTAGCGGCATATACTTCATTTTTTTTCGCAAATTTTTATCTGTTTCGAGTTGAAGTAGTTTATCCAAAAAAAGAAATAGTAAAGGAATAGTAAATGTACCTGTTAATACTGAAGGGATGCGAACAGCGAATTCTGTCTTACCAAATAACGCCATTGAAGAAGCAACTGCGTACATATAAACCGGCATTTTATAATCTCCAAATGAACGAAACCAAAGTGGATGCGTACTACCATATTCATCCTTTCCTGTGGTCAAAATAGTGTATGCGTTATATCCGATAGATGCTTCATCGATATACAGCCCAGGCGGGTCATTCGAAACATCTATGATTCGTAAAAAAAATCCGAGGAGAGTAAACAAGGCTAAAAGAAGGAAGTGTTTTTTCATAGAATCACTCTATCTCAAATTTTTTTTAATTGCTTGTAACAACTCTTCTGTTTCAAATGGTTTTGCCAAAAAATCGTCTGCCCCAAATTGCACATATTCTTTTACTGCGGAAGGATGAGCGGACATCATGATAACTGGAATTGACGAAGTATGGGTATCAGCTTTTAAATTTTTGCATATTATTCTACCGTCACTTCCTGAAATTAAAACGTCTAAAATAATAAGATCAGGTTTGTACTCATTTACTTTTCGATATGTTTCTTCTCCCTTGGTAGTTGCTAAAACTTCGTAATTTTCTCTCTCCAAAATAATTTGTATTGCATCGAGAATATCTGTATCGTCTTCAACAATAAGTATTTTTTTCTTTGTCATAAATAGAGTATGATTTAATTTTGATCAAGCTGCAAGCTGAAATAAAAGATAGAACCTTTTCCTTTTTCACTCTTTACCCACATTTTACCGTTATGTCCTTTAACAATCTCTTTTGAGATGTACAGTCCCATTCCAAGGCCGGGAAATGTCCTTTCTTCATGATCAGTTACTTGATAAAGCTTTTCAAAAATTTTTTGCTGCTTATCTTTTGCAATGCCAATACCAAAATCTTTTACAGATACGATTGCTTGGTCATTTTTTGCTTTCGCTGTAATAACGATTTTATCACTTCTTGGAGAATATTTTATAGCATTATTTAATAAATTGGTAATAACCTGATAAATACGAAACTTATCTCCATATACTGGTAATGAATTATTTGCAATGAACTTTAGCTCATGCTTTTTCGCAGCAGGTTGAATACTTTCTATTGTATCTTGCACTATTTTATCTAATTCAAATTTCTCCTTACGAAAGCTCAACTTTCCAGTACCGATACGCGATACATCTAGTAGATCATTAACCAAATCTCTCATTTTATTTGTTTGATCATTTATTCTTTTTACATATGTTTGTGCTCCGCTATTTTTTTCTCCAAGATAGCTACTTAATATATCAAGAAACATTTTCATGCTTGTTATTGGTGTTTTAAGCTCATGGGATGCCATTGAAATAAATTCATCTTTTAATTTTTCCTGCTCTTTTTGTTCAGTTATATTTCTAGCAATTGCGGAAATTCCGACTATTTTCCCTTGAGGGTCATTCAACGGTGAAACTGTCATTGAAACATCAATCTTTTTTTTATCTTTTGTAATGCGTACGGTCTCCAAACCATCCATTTGTTCCCCACGTATTATTTTTTTAACCATTTCCTCACGTTCTTCCATCTTTTCTTGTGGAACTATAAAATCTACAATATTATGTCCAACTACTTTCTCTGCTTTAAATCCATACATCATCTCTGCACCTTTATTCCAACTCACTATTATATTATCAAGAGTACTACTCCAAATTGCATCAGAACTTGATTCAACAAGTGATGCTAAATGAGCTAATTCGTTTTCTATTTTTTTCTTATCACTAATATCGCGAGCTATTTTTGATGCACCAATTATTTTTCCTTGACTATTTTTAATTGCGGAAATCGTAAGTGAAACAAAAATTTCTTGTCCATCTTTCCGGATGCGTACTGTTTCATAATGATCAATATGTTTCCCTTTTTTTATATTACTAATAATCGTATTTTCTTCTGGCAAAAGTTTTTTAGGAATAAGCATTCGAATAGATTTTCCTATAGCTTCTTTTGATGTATATCCAAATACTTTCTCTGCAGATTTATTCCAACTAGTAATAGTGCCATCTAGTCTTTTACTAATAATTGCATCATCTGAAAAAGCAACGATTGCTGCTAATTGTTCTTCTGCTTCGATTGTTTTTTGCGACCGCATATAAAGTCTAGAATTTTCAATAGCTGATGCAATACGCTGTGCGACCTCCTCTGCAAAACGTAAATCATCTTTTGTATACATTCTATCTTTTCGTGCTGATGAAAAGGTAAGAGCACCAATAATCTTACCTCGTATCTTAAGTGGTACACCCATATACGAAGTCAAACCTAGTACATTAATAATTTGTTGGAGCGAATTATCTTTATTATTATATTTTTTAACTAACGCCGGAGTTACTTGTTCAAAAATTTCAGATTTCCCCTTTGACAATATATTTCCTACACCATATGTGACACCGGATCTATTTCTATATGCCTCATACAGCTTTTTTACGTAGCCAAGTTTATTTGGATCAGCGTGATACGAAACCTCTTCTGAAATAGTACCATTTTCATCAACTAATATTATGCGACTATAATCTGCAATTGAGGGCACAATACTCTTGACAACGTTTTCAATAGTGGTTTTATAGTCAATTGAAGAACTAAGTAACTTACTCAGATTATTAATAAAAGATTGTCGATCTTCTTCTTTTTTTCTATCTGTAATGTTGCGCAAAATAGCAAGAATTGCAGGTTCACCTTGATAAATAAAAGGCACAGCCTTTGTTTCAGCAAAAATAATCTCTCCATTCAAATCAATAAATTTTTCAACCACAAATGGAGCAACTTTCTTTTTATGTAAAATTCGTTTTATTCTTTCTTCAATAAGGGGAACTGAATCCGAATGGATAAACTCCATAACAGATTTTCCTATAATCTCGTTTTCATTTTTAGCGGATATTAATTTTTTGGCAACGGAATTTATATAAACTATTTTGCCTTTACTATGAATAATAATTGCTTCAGGAGCCAGTTCAATAAGATGCTTATAGAATACTGGATTCTCAGTAAATATATTCTCGATACCGTCAGTTTTTATAGAACGTTTAACTGTTTTTGACATCACCACTTAGGATATTATACCACCAATCTATTTATTCAGTTCTTTCATTACTTTTTTCAGCAGAGGGTCTGTAATATGCATATTTGCATTTTCAAAAAACTCTGGAAGATTTTTATTTTGTTTTTCTTCATATTCTTTGGCCTGCATAGCCATTTCTAGTTTGTCCAATTGCCAAAAAATTTTTGCCTCTTTTGTTTCTCTTGCTATCATCTCATGAAAAATAATTTTATATTTTTTATCAAATTTTTTAAACATAGTCCCTATACCTTTTTCTTCAAGCTTTTCTTTCTCCTTTTTATATTTTTCATTTACCTTCCTACCTCTTTCAACAACAAGATCTCCAGTTATTGTTTCTCCAAGATCATGAATAATTGCCATCTTAACGAGTTTCTCCGTATCCACTTCAAGATATTCTGCCAGTACCATTGCCAAAACTACCAGACGAAAACTATGCTCGGCAACGCTCTCTGGATTGGCTATACTTTCCAATAACCAACCAGTGCGCTTTATTCTTTTTGATTTATTTACTTCCTTTGCAAATGTAATAATATTTTTTGCATTCATACCGGTATTATAGACTCTTCCTACTGCATTTTGCAATTTTTTCAACAAATTATATTGTAAAATCGGTCTTATGCTCTTTCAATACTCAAAAAGTTAGGTATAACATTATTTTTATGATGTAGCAGAATTTTTTTGTAGCAATGGAGTTAAGATTTTTATAACTAATCGAAGCTTACTTGGTGGCGGACTGATGATTGAACTTCTTTTGTACTTTTTGGATGTTTCTTTTGCTTAATAACTGTAATTGCAAGAACTACTGCAAATAGCATAAAGATTACAGCAACTAGAAATGCAGTATCATATCCAGAGACAGTTGCCTGAAGTTTGTTCATATTCACAGAGGACGCACTTACTGCAGCAGCAACTCCTGAAAGCACAGACAACCCCAACGCTCCTCCCATTTGTTGTGACGTATTGATAAGTCCTGACGCTAGCCCTGTCTGGTTACTTTTCACTCCTGATGTAGCTGCGGCGATGATTGGCATGAAGGTCATTCCCATTCCCAGCGGCATCAATAATACTGAAGGCAAGACATTAAAAATATAATTACCATTTACAGGTAATATAGCTAATAATCCTATACTAATAGTGATTAATGATGGTCCTATGATTAAAAAACGTTTAAAACCATATTTTGAAACGAAATGTGAAATACGAGTTGAAGTGTAACCCATGATAATTGGGAATGGTAAAAAACTTAGGCCCGTAAGCACAGGAGAATAATGTAAAACATTTTGAATATAAAGTGAGAGCAAAAAGAAATTCCCAAACATTGTTGCGGCAACAGGCGCCATCATTAAATTTGCTCCGACTACATTTCTCACTGTAAAAATCGAAAGCGGAACGAGTGGGTGTTTACTTTTCGATTCATTAAAAACAAATGCACTCAGAAGTATTGCTGCAAGGACAAATAGACCAATTGATGGAAGACTAAAAATACCCCATAAAGGTGCTTGGCTAATAAAAAATACAAAAACTATCAAAGCGCCAGTAATTAACGTTGCTCCAGGCAAATCTAAATCATTGTGTTCTGTTTCACTTTCATGAAGTGGTACAATTTTTGAGATAGCATATGCGATAATAATTCCTACAGGAACGTTAATGAAAAAATTCCAGCGCCATCCTAGATACTGAGTAAGTACTCCACCAAGTAAAAGACCCACTGCTGCACCACCGGTGGCAACTGTTGACCAATATCCTAATGCTTTATTACGGTCATTTCCTTCATGAAATGTAGTAAGTACAATTGAGAGCGCGGATGGAGACATAAGGGCTGCAGCCAAACCTTGAAGTGCTCGCAAAATAATGAGTTCAATTGCAGTTTGAGAAATTCCTATCAAAAATGAAAATACGGTAAATCCAATCATCCCGATCAAAAGAGTTTTTCTTCGACCGAAAAGATCAGCAGCTCGTCCTCCTAAAAGAAGAAATCCGCCAAACGTCAATGCATATGCTGTAATAACCCATTGCAGAGAATCTGTTGAAAAATGTAGTGACTGTTTAATTGTAGGCAAAGCAACATTGGTAATGGAGATATCTAGAACTACCATAAATTGTGCTATTGCTACGAGTATAAATATAATCCAAGATGATCGTTGCTTCATAATATTTTTAGTATTCAATCATTATATTATTAAATAGTTTAGTTTGTCAAGTATTTACATTGTAAGAATTTTGGTGTAGAATAATAGTATGGTAAATCCAACTTTGCAAAATAATTTATATTGGCAACTATTAAAAGTTGCTATTAATGCCAAACATGGCCTCATGAATATTGCGGAAAAACATAATTTGACAGTTATGCAGATGTATACGCTCTGTCTTTTAGAATCTGATAATTCAATTCCTATGAATTTACTTTCTTCTATGCTTAACTGTGACGCATCAAACGTCACAGGACTTGTAGATAAATTATTTCATCATAAATATATTAAGAGAGAAGAAAATCCACATGACCGCCGCGCAAAAATGATTACTCTTACACCCAAAGGAGCCAAACTTTGTGAAAAAATTGTTCTTGCTCTTGCATCGTATCAACCTACAAGTGTCAGCGAACTTACAGATTCTGAAAAACAGGAACTTCTTAATCTTCTAAGTAAAATCTCATTGCCATCAACAATTTCCTCATCGCAAACTAAATAATAGACCTCTAATCTCATTTCAAGTACTTATTAAAGAACGTTACTGTTGATGCCATAACAGAAGCTGTATCTGGAGCAAAATTGTGATCTGCTCCAGAATAAACATGATAGTCTACGGCTTTACCAGCATTTTGTAAGGAATCGCGTAAGGATAGTGAAAAATCAGTCGGAACTTCTTCATCAGCACTTCCAACTTGAATTTGCACAGGTATATTTATGAAATTAAGAAATTTTGTCGAATCAACTGCATTCCAATATGTCGGATTAGTACTTGGAGTCCCATTATCTTTCATCATTTGCTCAACAACTTGTGATGTATCCAAATCGTTCCCAACTATACTATGCGCAGCAATACGATTCCTCCACCATTGAAGAATTGAGGATTCATCTCCTATGACACCTGCATCAAGTGTGGCGGCTTTAAAGTCATGGGTTATCACAAGTTCATGTAATGTGATATTGCCTCCCATTGAATGCCCGAAAACTCCGATATTGTTGCGATTGGCATCTTTATAATTTTTGATTGATGCCAGTGCATTCATACTATCTGTGACATATGCGGGTGAGATATATGACTGCATTGGTGTCCCTTCAGAGTTATCATTACCTCGATAATCAGGAGCAAAAACAATATAACCTGCCGCTGCCAGCGGATTAATCATCACAGCATAACTACTCGCCGTTGAATAGGATGCAGGCGGAATATACCCATGATTAAAAAGAATTACTGGCCAACCATTTTTTGGTTTGGGACCATCTGGGACAGTAAGAAGTCCGTAAATTTTCAATCCTTCAGATTGATATGAAACAACATATCGATTATAAGTTGAAGTTGAAGTTAATGTCTGTTCAATAATAAGAGAGCTTCCAGTATATGATTTCTGCCGCATATTTAAAATTGCTAAGGGTGATGAAATTATTTGAGGCTTTGAAGTTGCTATCGGTCGGATTTTTGTAACCTGCGTAGAAACTGCATGAGGCGTCGAAGTATGCTTCAGAGTTGTATAGCCAACTCCCCCGATCAGAAGAACCAAAACGAGAAACATGAGGATTATATTTGCCATTGGCCTGATTATAAGCTATCAAAGGAGAAATGTAAAAACTCTAGTCTATTAAATTTTTTTTCTTGAGATCTTCAAAGATGAGTTTATCAACTTCAGATGAAATGTCTTTATCTTTATACGATAAGAAACCAAACGCTTCTACTTCTGCACGTGCTTCAAATACTCCCAGGAACTCACCTGTATAGCATGTCATTCTTACAATAGTTCCTTCCGGCTCTCCGTGAGCTTGTGCCTCAAAAATTCCATATAGTTGGATCTTTTCTCTATATAAATCAACATTTAGTTCTTCTCGAACTTCACGAACAAGTGCTTGTTGATCACTCTCCCTTTCTTCTCGTTTGCCCCCTGGAATATACCATACATCCTTTCCACGACTTCGAGTTGAGAGAATTTTACGATTTTTAATATAAATCCAAGCGAGTTTGTCGATAAATTGCTTTTCCATATTAAGACATGTTGAGGACTTCTTTAACTTTGGTGACAATTGCTTCAAGAGTAACGTTTGACTTAATTAAATAATACGCCGGCTTTTGATCAAGGATACTTCGAATTGTTGCATCTGCTTCAGGATTAAGATTGGTTAAAATAATTACAGGCACATCATGTCCCCATACATCACTTCTCAATGTTTCAAGCATTGTAAGACCGTCCATTTTTGGCATAAAAATATCAAGAAGTATGAGATCTGGATGTTCTTTAAGTGCAATTTCCAAACCATCTTTACCGTTATCCGATGTCAGTATTGAAAATTTATGCTGAGACAATGTAGCTACGATTGCCTCACGCATTGGAGGTTCATCTTCAATTACCAATATTTTTTTTCCATTAGTCTCTTCCATATCATTGAGTATATACTGAGCAATCATCTGAATGCAAGATATATTATGTCGTTAAGAGTGTTCCTTTGTTCGATGAAACAAAAGGAAGCGCTATATTAAATGTCGTTCCCTTATTCTCTTCAGATGTAAACCAAATCTCTCCACCATTCAACTCAAGAATGAGTTTAATAATAAAGAGTCCAAGACCTGTGCCGCCCATAACTTTTGCTTTAGCATTGGTAGCTCGAAACATTTTGGTAAAGATTTTTTCCTGTTCGCTTTTTGGAATACCATATCCAGTATCAGCAATCGAGAGCAAAAATGTATTTGTATGTGATGGATCAACAGAAATAGTCATCGTTATTGTGCCTTCAGGGGGAGTATAACTGATCGCATTTGAAATTAGTTCATGGAAAATTGTTTTAAGAAGAAAAAGATCAGTCACAATTTCGGGAAGATCTCCTGAATAGACTTCTTTAAAGCTAATTTTTTGTTCAGCAATTTTGTGATCGTAATCCTCCAAAACTCGCTTTGCAATTTTAGGAAGTGACAAACTTTCAGGTTTGAAAGGCATACGCCCAAGCTCAAGTTCTGAAACCGTCAGAATATCATTTGTAAGACGCACTGTCCTTTTACTTGCGTTATATAATTCCTGAATATATTTTTTTTGAGTATCACTTAGTCCTTCAGACTGAGATTGAAGTAGCATCTCTGCATGCCAATTTATTGTAGTTAGTGGTCCTCTCATTTGATGCGAAGCAACCGATAGAAATTGTGTCTTTACTTGATCAAGCTCTTTTTCACGTGTAATATCATGCATTGTTCCTACCATACGAATAGGTTGGTGGTTGTCGTCATAGAATGTTTTATTTCGACTGTGAAACCATCTAATTTTATTGTCCTCAGGATCGACAAAACGAAAATCTAGTACACCTGAACCATCGGCAATGGACTGAGTAATAAAATTTTTTACTTTTTCTTTATCTTCTTCATGCACATGTGCAAGCAGAACCTCTTGATTTACGGGAATAGATTGTGGTTCCAATGCAAATAACTGATACATCTCATCTGTCCAATGAAATTTATCCGAGGAGATATCCCATTCCCAACTTCCAAAATGTGCAATTTGCTGCGCTTCCGCGAGCTGTTTTTGTGCTTCCTTTACTTGTTCAAGTTCTGATAGGTGTGGTGTGATATCATGAACAACCACCACAATTTCCTTTGGGGCTCCCTGACTATCACTAAAAAGAGATGCACTCGCAGAAATCCGAAGAAATGATCCATCTTTTTTAACTCCGTTGCATTGTAAACCCGTTATACTTTTTCCTTGGAGAACTTCATGGAATGCAGTCTGAACATTTTGCTTATCTTGATCAGCAATCAGATCAAAACCCAACTTACCAATAATCTCCTGCTCGCTTTCCCAGCCAAACATCGTGAGCGTTTGTTTATCAATTCTGGTAATAATCGCATTGGTATCAAAGACAAGAATTGCTTCAGGGAACAGAATAACTGTTTTTTGATAATTTAGATTAAGTACCTGAGGAGTATCACTCATAAATGCTTGATATAATAAGCATATGATATATTGCAAAATGATTCAAGAGGAAAAACATTAAACTGAGACATTCTTGACAAAATGTATATTTAAATGTACATTTACTATATGGACTATATTACGACGACTGATTTACGAACAAAATCATCACTGCTTATTAAAACTCTTAAAAAAGGTACAAAAGTATCCTTGGTTCATCGCTCAAAAGTAGTGGGAGTAATTTCACCCAAAGAAGAAACAATAACATTTACCAAAGAAAGTATTAAGAAATTGAAAGAACTTGCAAAAAAACAAAAACTTCCTGATCTTTCTTATGAAGAAAGAGATCGAATTTATCGAAAACAATTAGAAAAAAAATATGGCAAAGGTATTTCTTGATGTAAATTATTTTATAGATGCTGTTCACAGAAAACCTGAGAAAAAAATTCTTGAATCCCTTGAGAATAATATAATTTATCTCTCTCCACTCACTATTCATATTTTTTGTTACACTTTCAAACTAAAAATGCCAAATAATATAGTTAAAAAACAAATTGAAAAGTTCCAATTTGTTGAATTTTCCGATAATATTGTGGAGCGTGCATTGGATGGACCGACTAACGATTTTGAAGATAATGTTCAACTCCACAGTGCAGCCGAAGCAGAATGCGATATCTTCTTAACAGCAGATAAAAAATTGCTAGATATAAAATTCTTTGGTAAAGTCAGGGTAGAAGCAAAATTAGCATAATAATAAGTAGGTATAAATTACAAAGAAAAATACTTGAAGATATCCAAAATTCCATTTTCATCAACCGAACCCTTACTGACAAAATACGTTCCCTCTACTTTAGACTTGACTAGCTGTTTTAATTCATTTGTCCCATTTGCCAGTGTTGCAGCATAACCACATAGTCGCATAAATTTCCAATCACTTGTACTGTCCCCAATCCCCAAAACTTCATCGAATGAAATATGCAAACTTTCAACTATAGTTTCAGCACCTTCTTTTTTAGAACTTCCTAGTACGGTAACTATACCGAATTGTAATGGAAGTGCCACCGGATGAACTCCCCAAGTAATAGATGCTTGCGTTTTAAAAGTTTCCAAAATACGTGAGACTCGTAGCATGTCAACGCTGTTAAGAGCGATTGGCATAATTTTCGTAATCTCGAAATTGCTACTTTCTTGAACTATTGATGAAACTGTAATTGGCTTTTTTTGTAAAATATGAGTATGTTTCTGTGTTATTTCAGATGCTTGATTCTCTTGAATAAAATAGTCAGCTACCGTATAACACTCTACATACACATTTTCAGCCACAAGTTTATCTAAAATCTTAGATGCAAGTTCTTTCTTAAGAACATGTTTTTCAATAACCATATTATCTATGGGATCAATAATAACAGCTCCCGCATCCGTTATATGCGGATTATGAAGATTTGCTTTTTTAATGATTTTGGCAATTGCATAGTAAGGTTTTGCGGTACAAAGACAGATTGCTACACCTTCTTCACGGAGTTTTTTTAACGAATTCAAAACGTCTATATGTGGATGTGGAGAATTGTATCCAACTTTCTCGCCAATAATAACTCCATCAATATCCAATATAATTGCCTTAATCATCGCGTAGTTATTTTATCACAGTTGGGTAAAATAGATTAATATGCAGCGGGCATGATGGGCATATCTATTGGTGTTCTTCCGCTTTTATTTTTCGCCGGCAATACTTTTAAGGGTTTGGTCAATGCAATCTTTAATACTTCATCCATATGCGAGACAAATTTAAAATGCAAATCTTTAAGAACTTCCTTTGGAACATCTTCTAAATCCTTTTTATTGTCTTTTGGCAAAATGATAGTCTTGAGACCTGCACGATGAGCTGCTATGACCTTTTCTTTGACTCCACCGATCTCAAGTGCTCGACCTCTAAGTGTCGTTTCACCCGTCATAGCGACTTTACGGTTAACTGGAATCTTCGTCAATGCTGAGACAATTGCTGTTGTAATTGCAAGTCCTGCTGAAGGACCATCTTTGGGTACTGCACCTTCAGGAACATGGACATGCACATCAATTTTTTGATAGAAATTCTCAGGAATTCCGAAATCTTTCGCGCGCGCTCTAATATATGACATTGCTGCCTGACAAGATTCTTTCATTACATCTCCTAGCTGTCCAGTCAAAATAAGTTGACCTTTTCCTGGCATTAGAGCGACTTCAATAAAGAGAATTTCTCCTCCTGCCTCAGTCCATGCAAGTCCTGTTGTCTGTCCGATTTCATCGTTCTTTTCAAGAACATTTGCATGAATTCGTTCAGGGCCAAGATATTTTGGTATATCTTTATCTGTAATAGTAACTTTTCCTTTTTCGCCTTCAGCTACTTTTTTGGCTACTTTTCGAAGA
Organism: bacterium; assembly: GCA_041691355.1. GTDB lineage: Bacteria > Patescibacteriota > Microgenomatia > Levybacterales > UBA12049 > JACDET01. Next base: position 27,382 of record JBEPUU010000001.1, read on the forward strand.
ACTGACGCGATTTTTCTTTCCAAGTTTCTGACTCCTGCTTCACGAGTGTAATGATGAATGATAAATTGCAATGCTTTATCAGTCAATTCAATTTGACTATTTTTCAATCCATGATTTTCCAGTTGCTTTTTAATGAGAAAATCATGAGAAATTCTGAACTTTTCATCATGTGTATAGCCTGAAAATGTTATAATTTCCAAACGATCTCGAAGTGCCGGCGGAATAGTATCCAAAACATTGGCAGTGGTTATGAACATCACATTTGAAAGATCAAATGGAACTTCGAGATAATGATCTGAGAATTGTCCGTTCTGTTCAGGATCAAGAGCTTCCAGAAGCGCGCTTGATGGATCTCCACGGAAATCAGAGCCTACTTTATCAATTTCATCAAGCATAAAGACAGGATTTTTTGTTCCCGCATCTTTAATTCCTTGAATGATACGTCCTGGCAATGCTCCGACATACGTTCTTCTGTGACCTCTAATCTCAGCCTCATCTCGGATGCCTCCTAATGAAACCCTAACAAATTTACGGCCTAGTGCTCGTGCGATTGATTTACCGATTGATGTTTTACCTACACCCGGTGGTCCTGCAAAACAAAGAATCGGACCTTTCATTTTGCCTGATAATTTGTGAACCGCCAGATATTCAACAATTCTCTCTTTTGCTTTTTGCAAGCCATAGTGATCTTCATCAAGGATTTTTTCTGCAGATTTGATATCCGAACCGTCTTTACTTTCTTTACCCCAAGGCAATGCAACCATTAAATCAAGGTAATTACGGATGTAACCTGCTTCAGGATTGAATTGATTCATGTTCTGAAGTTTATTGAGTTCTTTCTTTGCCTTTTCTTCAACCTCTGCAGGCATCTTAGCATCTTTTATTTTATTAAGTAAAACGCGGATTTCGGAATTTTCTTCTTTATCACCAAGTTCTTCTTCAATTGTTCGCAAACGTTCCCTAAGCATTGCTTCACGTGCGCCTTTTTCAAATCGTTCTTGCGTCTTTGATGCAATTCTTCTTTCTAATTCAAGAATTTTAATTTCTTTTGCAAGCAAATCTGACAATTTTTGTAGTCTTGCCTTAACATTTGTCATTTCAAGTAGATCCTGCTTTTCGCTTGGTTTAAGATCCAGTGCAGAGGCTATCAAATCTGATAACTCTGCGGGAGAGGTCTCAGACATAATGTTCATAAAGAGGAGAAAGTCAGCGGATTTTCCAAAATTCATTGCTTTTCTGAATTCGTTGGTGAGATGATTGCAAAGAGCTTTTATTTCTTCATTATTTTCACTTTCTTCGACGAGCTCTTCGACTTTTGCAAGGTAATATGAGTCATGTTGTTCATAAGATAGTATTTTAACGCGAGACAAGCCACGTACTTGTGCATTTATTTCCCCGTCTGTTCTGATCATCCTCTCAATTCGTGCGAGAGTTCCAATTTCATATAAATCATCGGTTGTGGGATCATTTAGACGAGCGTTTTTCTGAAGGACAAAACATACAATTCGCTCTTTTTGAAATGCTGATTCTAGTGCTGCAAGACTCTTTGGTCTACCAAACGTTAAAACTGAGTCTGTACTTGGGAAGATGATTCCGTCTCTTATTGGGATTATAGCTACTACTTTTTCCATAAAAATTATTATTTTGTAATTAGCAATCTATCATACATTCTGCTAATTGTCAACTGTATCTTTTTCGAGGAACGGATTACAGTTTGTTGCTATCAATGTAACAAGGAAACTCATGACTGTCAACTTTTTATATATTTTCTTACAATATAGATTAAGTCATCTATATTAAAAGGTTTCAAAAGAAAATCATTTGCGCCTACTTTTTTGGTAATTCTTTCTGTTTCATTATTTGCAGACATAAGAACAATTGGTATATGTTTGGAATGAGGAGTCGCCTTAATCTTCTTTGCTATCTCACCACCATCTTCTCCATATAACCAAATATCTAGAAGAATCATATCGGGTTTTTGTTCTTTTATTATCTTATGAACTGTTGCCCCTTGATCCGCAGTAAATACCTCGTAGCCTTCACTTTCAAGGATAATTTTTACAACATCGATTATTGCTTTATCGTCTTCTGCGACGAGTATTTTTTTCTTCATACAAATACTATACTCTTTTTAAACTCACCATACTGGGTATATTAATTTTCAGAAACCAGCTTTGAATAGACTACCAATCTATCCGAATAATTTTTTGAAGTTTTATCCCATGTACCATTGCAGGTAATGAGATTTAGCATAGGCACATCTGATGCCGCGAAAACGTGCTTAATTGGGAATGTATTATAGGGATACCTTTTAATTTCACTAACAGCAAATGTATATTTTTTGCCGTTATCCTCGGTAACACTAATCGTATCGCCCATGGTTAATAGTTTTAAGTTCCAGAAGACAGCAGGCGCACCTGTTACTTGATCCAAATGTCCATCAATAACTGCGCTTCCATTCATACCGGGTTTGAAACCTGGACTGTACCATGCTGTGTCAGTAGCATTGGTTGGTACTGCCATTCTTCCCAGACTATCCATACCTACCGATTCGACTTTAGCGCTGACATGTATCTTTGGAATGGTAATTGTTTCCGGAACTCCTGGGGATAGTGTGGGTGCTGTATTTGCTCTTTCGTTTTGTACAACTGTGTGATCACCAAGAACCTGCTTATTTCTATTAATAGCATGATGAGAAGTACCATATCCGATACTAATTCCCGCTATAATTCCTATACTAATAATAAATAGAAATAATGTATTCTTCATCAAAATGTATATAATGGAGCAAAACACATTATCTAATGAAAAGAAACGTATTTTGCTCCATTTTGCATAAAAAACGACTAAATAATGTAATTAGTTTACGCGACCTGTATTTGGTGCTGAAGTAGGAGCACTTACAGCAGTGGTCGGAGTGACTGTGACTGTCGTTGCGCCACTAGTAGGTGATGGTGTTGCAGTTTGTGCAAACGTCATTGTTGCTACAGCCATTGCTGAAACAGCAAATACACCTGTTGCGATTACGGCTTTCTTGATCATATACTCACCTCCTTTCAAGTTTCTTAAGAATCACAAATTACTGTATAGTAGATATCAAGTGAAGTCGACTTTATCCTAACACCATATTATTTTATAGTCAACCATATGGCACTTTTCTTACACACAGTTAAACCTAAATCATATATATCTCATACAATCAGGCATAGAGAAAAACTCTTGCATATTCCTTACCGGATTTTGGTGGTTCTCTTAAGCAACCATACTATTATAAGAATATAAACGAAAGGAGGTGAATTACATACTATGGCAACAAAAAGTAAAGGACGTGGATTTGCATCCATGGATAAAAGTAAACAACGAATGATCGCAAGTAAAGGTGGAAGAGCTGCTCATCAAAAAGGGACAGCACACACATGGACTAGCGAAGAAGCAAGAAAAGCTGGAAGACTCGGCGGTCGAGCTCGACAGAAGAAACAATAATGTGAAGCGGACTCTCAACCGTTAAAAATGAGAAACATCATGCACCATGATTGGAGGTGAACAAATGAATATTTTATCGTGGATTCTGTTCGGTTTAATAGTAGGGATTGTAGCAAATGCAGTTGATTCTACACCAAAAGGTAGTTTTACAGGATCAGTGCTCTTAGGAATTGTTGGCGCACTTGTTGGAGGTTTTCTGGCAAACCTTATCTTTGGTGTCTCAGTAACTGGATTTAGTGGATCTGCATTTTTAGTAGCAATAGCAGGCTCATTACTTTTATTATTCTTTGGGAAAACAATGAATAGAGCACAGCCATAGCTTGTCATAGAGAACTTTGTTGATCTAACAGGAATGAGACTTTTAGAATTCAAAAGCGAAAAGCTATGGTGTGAAAGGAGCAAGTGCTATAAATAAGTTTGGTAGTATTATTGTGCTTGCGAGAAATATTTCAACTAACATATAGTTCCACAGAGCCACTTACTCCCCTTTTCAATTTGTATTTTCTATCAATTACTAAAAGTCTTACATGGAGTTAGCTAAAAATAGTTAAAATAGTAAGAACATGATAAGAACATGTCTAAAACTGTTGAAACTTTCTTATTTTTTGGTAAGATAACAATACTATGAAAAATATAAGTTTATCACAAATTAATAAATCGATGATTGCGCTTGTGGATACAAAGGTAGATAACCAACTCTATATCCACATAAGCGAAACTGCAAAGAATCTTGTTGGCGCTGATTATGTTAAATTGTGTCTTGTTATTAAGGATCGCCTCAAAAATAGCTACTGTTCCGACGAAGTTATTAAACCATATACTCTCATCTCAAATAAAAATTTTACAAAACTTCTTTCAGCACAGAAAATTTTATCTCTTACTCAGAAAGATATACAAAAATTACAAGTTAAAAAATTTCCACGGGAAATTAAGTCGATTTTAGTAGTACCTCTTTTTCATTCAAAGGAAATGTTGGGAACGATTTTTTTGTACTTTCTTAATGAGAGATCAAAGCTTACACAAAACGAGTATGAACTTTTAGCTCTTTATAGCCACGCGGTGGTATTGGCACTAAACAAGGCCAAGCTTCAAGAAGAGTCACATAAGGCTTTGGAGATCAGAGACCGTTTTATTTCCTTGGCTTCTCACGAACTTCGTACCCCACTTACCTCAATTCATGGATATATTCAGTTGTTACACAAACGAATGAAGGATAAAGACACGCTTGAATCCCGATGGACTAACGAACTCTATATCGAAAGTATTCGTTTAACGACACTGGTAAAAGAGCTTCTTGACGTAAATCGTATCAAACAGGGTCAATTTGATTTTGTCTTTAGTGAAGTACCGCTTCAAGAAGTAGTAACGCGCGCCCTTGATAGATATCGATTCACTGACTCAACCCATAACTTCGAATTTCAATGCAAACTTACCAATCATGAGTCTAGAGTCGTTGGGGATTTTGATAAGTTGGTGGAGATGGTTTCCGGTCTTTTGGGAAATGCAATAAAGTTCTCCAAACCAGGTGAGAAGATCACCATTGTCCTCAGAAATGATCATGGAATGCTTTCTCTTGAGGTAACGGATAAGGGAAAAGGAATTTCTAAACACGATTTGAATTCAATCATGAATGGTTTTTATAAACCTGAATATGCAAGCTATATTGAAGGTATGGGAGTAGGGCTTATGCTGGCCCATCATATTATTGAAAATCATCGTGGAAAGCTGAAAATAAAATCGAAGGAAAATATCGGAACCGCAGTTACGGTCAGCTTACCTACAATTAAACAAGCTAACTAATCTATATATTATTCTTTAATAACATATCCAAACCCTCGGACGGAGTGGAGTAATTTTTTCTCTTTGTCAGAATCAATTTTCTTTCTGAGATATCCCATATATACATCAACCACTCGTGTCTCAACATCGCTTGAATAGAGCCAGATGCGTGAGAGAATCATTTCTCGAGTGAGGATACGGCCTTTGTTGCTCATTAGATATTGTAGAAGTTTAAACTCCTGAGGAGTAAGCTGAATTGAGTTTCCATCTCTTTTTACTTCCATCGTTTTACTATCCAATTCAAGGTCTGCGACTTTAAGTACTGTGTCGTTGTTCATTTGTTTACGGAACCTTGCTTTAATCCTTGCAAGAAATTCATCCGCAACAAATGGCTTGGTTATATAGTCGTCTGCTCCCAAGTTGAGTCCTTCTACAATGTCGTTAATTGAATCTTTTGCTGTTAAAATAACAATTGGAAGATCTTTATATTTCTTTCGTATCTCGCGGCAAACTGCTTCACCGGACATAACTGGAAGTCCTAAATCAAGTACTACCAAATCAGGCACAGCCTTTTTGAAGTAATCCAACGCAGCGATTCCATCAGAAACTGTTTGTACTGAATAGCCGTTATCTAACAACAGTTCTTTGAGGTATTTTTGAAGCCCTCGATCATCTTCCACCACCAATACAGTCTGCGTCATAATTAACCAATATTATAACAATTTCTGTAAGAACAAACAACTAATAAAATAAAATGTATATAATAAAAGTAAGAAACAATTTTGCTATATAGTAATATTATTTCACAAGTATAAACTTCTTTTATTGCCTGAATGTTGAAATATCTGAAATCTCGGTCGGCTTATATAAAAAAACTCTTGCACACTTACATAACTCTTACCATATTATAACGTAATTTTTATATAGGTCTTGACAGTTTGTTTTCACGTAGGTATAGTGAATATCCTGCCATGATAAATAAATTTCTTAACTCTCTTGAATTTACCCCAAGTCACCTAAAAATCTTCCTTGTAACGTTTATCGCAATGACTATTATGGTATTCCTCCAACACGCGGGTGTACACTCTCCTCTCCCGTTTCTTTCCATTGACAAATAATTCATAATTCATCAAGATAAATAAGGAGCTATGTTTTTTCTAGCAATTTTTGTTGCAATTATTTTTATTGGTATCACTGTTTTTATTATTAACTACAGTTATACTCAGGCTGTCAAAAAAGCTCAGGAACAACTCATAATGTCGCTGAATGAAGCAGCTATTGTTGTGAATGAAAAGCAGAAAATTATCTTTTTTAATAAAGCTGCTGAAGCTATGATGGGCATTATTGCAAAAAATGTTATCGGACAATCTATAGACGAGATCGTAAAATTTTATAATAATGAATCTGCTGTAACATATGCGTTATATAGTGTTTCTCTTGATGATGGAAGTTCTCTTAATCATACTC
>JBEPUU010000002.1:0-34024 GCA_041691355.1 bacterium
GTGTGTCCCCCATTTACGCTTCTCTCGGAAATGAAGGCAATTATTGATGTGAATAATTTGCCTATACGACTTGGTATGCAAAATATCTCACCCTTTGGTGAAGGAGCATATACTGGCGAAATTTTTGCACGAGAAGCGAAAGATTTTGTAACACACGTCATTGTTGGTCATTCGGAACGAAGGAAATTCTTTCATGAAACAGATGAAGATGTTCTCTCAAAAGTAAAGCAACTTTTGGAAAATAATTTGACACCAATTTTGTGTATCAGCGACATGAAGCAGTTGGAATATTTCTTACAAGAAGACGAGGTACTCGTTACTAATGCAGAAAAAATAATTTTTGTTTTTGAGCCTCCAAGTGCTATTAGTGGAGGTGGCGCATTTCATGCAGAAGATCCTGAAGTGATTAATACAAATACATCAGAGGTTGGAAAAATGATAGGAAAAGCAGTAATTACCTTGTATGGAGGAAGTGTAAATCCGGATAATTCAGCAACGCTATTTGGATTAGAACATGTATCAGGCGGATTACTTGGACAGGCGAGTCTTGATGCTGAGAAATTTGTTCACATTATTAAGTCTGCGTAAAGAAAAGTTGTTTAGTATGTGTTGCCAACGCAATGGATAATCTATATCGCACCAGAATGCGCTCGCGAAGACAAAAGCCTCCTCGCAAACGAGTATTTTTTGCTCTACTAGTCGCACTTATTCTCATTTGTGGAGTGCTCCTGTGGAAAAGTAGTGCTCTCCTCTCTCTTATGTGGAATACTGGCGTGGATCAACTCACTCATTTAAATGCACCCCCTGAAAAACCAATTAATCTCTTGCTTCTTGGTATTGGTGGAGGAACACATGATGGTCCTGATTTGACTGATACGATTATTTTTATGCATGTGGACCCCGTTCATAAAAAAGTAAGCCTGGTTTCTCTTCCGCGAGACCTTTGGATTCCTGATTTGGGTGCTAAAGTTAATGCTTCATATACATTTGCATCGGAAAAAACTCATGGAAGTGGACTGAGTTACACTGAGGCTGCGATCGGCAAAATTCTCGGTCAGCATATCGACTATGGGGTAAAGATTGATTTTGGTGGTTTTGTGAAAGCTGTAAATATTCTCGGTGGACTAGATATCAAAGTTGCAAATACATTTGATGATTATCAGTATCCGATTGAGGGAAGTGAAGACGCAACGTGTGGATTATCAGAGGATCAAATTGCAAGTGAGTCTGCGTCTATAGCCTCAGGAAGTGCTTCAGAGACTGATGCTTTCCCATGCCGATACAAACACATACACTTTGATAAAGGATCCGCTCATATGGATGGTGATACAGCGCTTGAGTATGTCCGCTCTCGTCATGCGCTTGGTCCAGAGGGTTCAGATTTTGCGCGTTCCAAACGCCAAGAAAATATCATTAGTGCATTTAAAGCCAAACTTTTCTCGGTCGGCACTCTCCTAAATCCTGTGAAGATGATCGATTTGGTAAATACATTACAAGGAAGTCTTGAAACAGATATCCAGCAAAGCAAATATAGTGATTTTATTCATATTGCGCAAGATATGAAGGGAGCAAAGATCTCAAGTACGGTTATTGATACAGGGGACACAGAAAGAGGTAGATATGGCTTACTCATTAATCCGCCTATCAGTACTGATTATGGCGGCCAATGGGTACTTGTACCAAGCGTAGGTCCTACGGATTATTCTGAAATAAAAGAATATGTTATGTGTGAGATTCAAGGTGGAAATTGTATCGTTGGTCAATACGGTATCATAACGCCAACTTCAATGCCCACTCCCAAATCGACAGGACCAGAGAAATAACAAAATTAATTTCCACTATTAGAAAATACATTTCTCAAAACGGCCATTTTTTATTTCAATACCATAACAAGCCTAGTCTTTATATATAAGGTAGCGCATAAAGACTAGGCCTTTAAGTTAGTCCTAGGGGTTTGCTTACGGATTAAGCAGTACTCCTGTCATACCAAGCGCATTGGCGACCAAAGCCGTCCAAGGCTCATAGCCAACACCTAGGTTCCTGAGACATTCACCGGTCGGCATGTAGCCGGTACCGTTATTGTGTGCCCAGGTATAGAACTGTCCCAGATCGTAGTTACTTAAGCTACTTACTGGTATCTTAGCACTAAACTCTGTCTTGTGTACGCTACCGCTCACTACCTGCTTCGTGTACCAAACTTTACCACTTGAATCAGTAAAAGTCGGTCCAGAACCAGCATTAGCTAGACCCAAAGTCGAGTAGGCACCATGAGTCCCACTGGCTACAGCATCAGTGAAAATCGCGATATTCACATTAAATGTCGGATTAGTGTCTGTAGTGCAGTCCGAACTGAACTGATTGTCGATGAGCTGGTCATACTTGTGACCTGAGGTGTTATCAACACCAGACCACGTACCAGTAAACTTCGGGTCAATTGTTCCGTAGACACCAGGCAACGTCTGGCTTTGATTAGTGGTGCTCGTACAAAAGCCGCCTTCGCAACCAATATTCGTGTCGGGATAGGCGACAGGATTGGAGTTAGCAGTATTGATTGTTTGTGACGCAATGGTAAAATCTACCCCATTGGTTCCAATCTTGAGACAAGCGTTACCACCATTCCAGTTATCTGCATTGTTAAGCACCTGGACACTTCCCGATTCTGTACCGAGCTGCCAGGTAGTTTGTCCTGTTGGACATGTAACTGCATATACTGGGGTTGCACCTTTTGTTACAACTACTAGTGCAACTACCAAAAGTATTAAGCTTAATAAACTTGTTATTATTTTTTTCATTTTCTTTTCACCTCCTTTCTTAAGCAAGTTGAGTATAAAAATTCTCGGTAAGGATGTCAATGCTTCAAAGTATTAAATAGTAAATCAATTAATTTTGTTACATTTTCTTTTTTTCACTCTGGAGTTACTTTGTTTTAAAGGTACTATTGAGGGTATGAGATCAGCTATTTATTTTATAAATCCTCGTATTGCCGTGTTGAAAGACTTTATGGCCGAGTTGTTTGAATTTCTGTTCATCTAAATTCGGATATTTTTGATATTCGAGAGTCCCAACGTATACATACTGGACGTGATATTCATTGAATAATTGCTTTGCTGTCTGCAGATTGATTGTATTGTAGATTGTTTGAACATCGGCAATTCGTGGAGCTGGGACGTCATATGAACCTCTCCACAACCATTCATGAACTGTCCAGCCAAGTACCGTTGGAAGGCCTGTGTTGGTTGAAATTCTTGCATAATCGGTATACGAGTCACCTTGCGCTTCAAGAATTATAGGTTGACCTTTGATGTTTTGGTTTATCCAATTTATTGCGACATAATCGTCGGGATATAATGTTTTTAGATAACTAATACCATTGAGTCCCTGATAATTTTTAAAATTACCATAGTATGAAGTAATTGCAAGATACGGATACGTCATAACAAGGCCAACAAGAACAGCAGATGCAAGGAAGAAAAAGAACAGAAGCTTTCGTTGCGCGAGTCGAAGATCAGGTATGAGGGTTGCCATTCTGACAATGACGTATCCACTGCAAATAGAAAGCATGATAAATGCTTGGAAAACGAGTTTGAACATTGTGTTGGCTCGGTAATATGTTGGATAAATATCTTTCAAATAGAAAAATTCAGGAATAATAATAAGAAATGTTGAAAGGATAATCATGAGGGCAACAAAAACATCAGTCACTGTATGTCTTTTGGAGCGGGTGAGAAATATCCCAAAAGAGATCGCAAAAAAATAAAAGAAACCATATAGCATCAATAGTTCCCACCAATATGACCTTTGACAATGATCAGGCTCAAAAAGGAACGGTCCGATTTTGCCAATTTTTGTTAAGAAATCTGGTGGACACACAACTCCGATTCCATGACTATAAGCAGCGCTATTAAAAAAGAGATTGTATGGAGTTGCAAAGAGAAGTAATCCTGCTGTTATGACAAGCATCGAGATAGAAAAATCACGTCCCCATGCAAGATGCCAGGCTTTTATTTTAAACAAACGACTTTTTGATTTTTTGTTATTTGCAATAACCAAGGGGGCTTCTTCTTCTCCATTAGCATTTTTATAGAGTGGTATTTTTCGTCCATGAATATACATCATGGTTAATGCAGTAAGGAGCCAGTAAATTGCACCGTCCCAAGCATTGGTCATATACATTGCAGCAAGAAGCAAACCGACAAATATAAGATGAAACGGATGCACAATAAATGTTTTACTTTTATCACTATTTGTTTCTTTGTCCAGATCGGCTTGTAAAAGTAGTAAGGAGAAAAGAAATGCAATTATAAGAAGAACAAACGGAATATCAAGTACATGACCATGAAGATCTGCAACTGTCCAAGAATAAACCGGAAACTCGTGGATTGTATGGTAAATAAAACGTGTCGCATTTGGATACCAGTAGGCATTTGGAAAAGAAAGTGGCTTGAATGGTAGTTGCCAAAATGGCACTGGAGTTTCTGCATTATATGATGTGAAGAATGAGTAAAAAATATGGAGATTGCCTGCAAAGGTAACAAGGCATGTAGTGAGAAGTCCTGAAGCGATTATTTTTATTTTCGTTATTTTCACATTTTGGGCGATATTAAAATATATATTTGCACCAATTGAAAATGCCAATGTAAAGCAACTAGCGACAATTGTTGAGAGCATGAGATTAAACGTGATATATGAAGGAAGTCCTGAGAGTTTGGTGAGCATTGCTGTGACCAAATGGCCAAAATAATAATAATTGATTGAGTATGGGGTGAACCACATGTCTTTGGGTGGGAAATATTGTGTGCGGAGAAGCGAGTTAACATACCCAAAATCCATGTATTTCTCAAGTCCATGGATGTCAGGAGCAAACGAATGAACATATGCCCATACCATAAGCACGATCAAGAAAATGAGCTCTTCTATTGCAAATGTAAGCCATTGTTGTGTGAAAATATACCACAATTTCCATTTTTGTGGGTAAAAAGCACCTGATGCGAATGCTACAACGATCGCAACAGTGAGGATCGTGGGAAAGGTAAATGGAGCAATACGAACTGTTCCGACAACAAATACACAATACCCGACAATCAGTAATCCAATAATTTTTGAAAAAGGATATCCCTTATCAAAAAAGAGCCGGAAGAGTCGGAATGTTATAGGTGTCACAATAATGCCCATGAAAAAGAGCACTACCCACCATTGTAAAACAGCAGAAATATCAGATGGATTCATAGTTATATTAATGTAAAGGGGTAAGGATAAAGGGTTAAGTCCTGTTTTTTCTTTTCCCTTGACGCTTTATTCTTACCCTTGAAAAATCTCTCCTAATTTAGTAATTGCTTTGATATTGGTTCCGATAGTTGTTTCTTTTGTATGTGGATCGAACCAAAAAAATTTTGTTTGAGGATTGTCTTTTGCAACATGTCTGACAAGTGAAAGGTCATCATCCACAAAGATATCCAAGTTGAGTTGTTGGAGGATTTCGTTTTTGAATTCATGTGGTTGTTTGTTGTCATAATTAAAGTAGAGTTTATCAAAAATTTGGTCTAATGCATATCGTTTGACAAGTTTTCTCGTCTCGGGTTCCAGAAAATTAAAACGACTTGAGATCAAATACAACTGATGATTTTTGTCTTTGGATAATTCTCTGAGAAAAGCGAGATTGTTTTTCATGGGTTGGCGGAGAAACGGCGCATGGCCTGCTTTGCGTAGAAATTGTTCGGGTCTTGATGGAATGCGATAGAGCAAAATGCCGTTATCACGTTTTTTGTATATTTTATTAATGACAGCAGCTGGAATTAAGGGCGGTGTGTTAATAAAAACTTTATCAAGATCAAATCCTATCTTCATAAATGTATTATACTATTCTAGCACGGATTTATTACTGAATGAAACTACTGATAAGCCTTACATATTATTCACCCCACATCAGCGGATTGACCCTGTCAATGAGATATCTTGCCGAATTATTGGCTGCAAATGGATATGAGGTTGTAGTAGTGGCAGCTCAGCATGAGAAGCGGTTGCCTTTGCATGAAAAAATGAACGGCGTTGCTGTTACTCGTGTGCCGTATCTTTTCCGTCTCAGTAAAGGATTTATGATGCCGGCATTTGTCGCTAGTGCTTATGAAGCAGTAAGACATGTGGATGTTGTTATGATCACCTTACCTCAAGCTGAAGGTTTTCTTGTTGTGCTTTTGGCAAAACTTTTACATAAGAAAGTTGTTTGTTTGTATATTTGTGAAGTGACAATATCTTCAAATAGGATAACACAAACGCACGTCATTGTTTCTCTTTTGCGGTTTGTAAATCGTATGACTATCTTTTTTGCTGACAAAATCGTTACATTAACTGATGATTTTGCAAAGCACAATGAGATACTGAAAAAAAGAAAAGTGCATGGCGTTTATCCTGTTATGATTTCTCCACAGATTGATAATGATCAGAGAGATATTTTACTGCATAAATTTTCAGACAAAAAATATTATATTGGTTATCTTGGAAGAATTTCTCAGGAAAAAGGAATCTCTTACTTATTGGAGGCAATTCCTCTCTTACAGAAAGAGTTTAATGATGAGTTTGTCATTGTTCTTGCCGGTCCGAAGAAAACGGTTGGCGAGGAGGAGTATCAAAAGAAAATCTCAAGTTTGTTAGAGAGATATCCTGAGCTTGTTGTTCACTTGGGCGAGCTGTCTGATAGACAACTAGGTGCTTTCTATTCGCTGCTAGACGTCTTTGTTCTTCCGAGCACCAATAACACGGAAGCGTTTGGCATGGTGCAGGTTGAAGCGATGTATTGTGGAACACCTGTGGTCACAACTGATCTTCCTGGAGTTCGTGTTCCTGTTCAAAAAACCGGAATGGGAGAACTTGTTCCGGCGCAAAATGTTGAATCTTTGGCAGAAGGGATTTGTAAGGTTTTAAAAAATAGAAAGCACTATGTGAAGTCAAAAGAAACTATTGCAGAGATTTTTTCAGCCGAGAAGATTCTAAAAAAATATCAGGAGTTGCTTACTCCTTAGGCTTATTTTACCTCAAGTACACGTGCAACAGTAAATGATTTTTTTTGTAGTAGATATGAGTGAATAGAGCTTCCGCATGAATTAATCCTTGAACTGTCGATTGTATCTGTGGGATTTAGGATAAACACTTTTGCTCCGTACGTAGTATGTATAGTTTTGCAAAGAGAAATTGCGGAAGTGGATGTTTGGAAAAAGTTGATAGTATGTGGAATTATTACACTGTCAATAATTGCTCTCTGTTCAGGTTGACCCCACTCTCCCCAACCGGATCCAATGACGAAAAAAGTTGCTGACTGCGGATATGCATCAATAGTTTGTGCAATAATTCTAGCAAAGGGCGTGTTATGGTCAGGTAGATAGTATGGGTAGACAATAAAATATTTATAAATGTTTGCTATTGCAATAACAATCAAAATATAGACGATACATATATACATATATGCTCTTCTAATATGTTTATCTTTGATCGTTTTTGTTAGTACATGTTGCCATGTGGTTGTAAGACCATAGGCAGTGGTTATATAAACAAAAGGAATAATGCCTATCATGCGTCCTATATTGGGTTGTGCCAGTGGGTTATGAATATCGAGGAGAGAGGGGATTTGAATAAAGATAACTGGCAAGATAATACATTCTATATATCTCCATTTTTTTTCTTTTATTGATGTATAGATAAGTAAGAAAAATCCGATAAAAAAGAATAAAGCAGAAGCAGTATCAAGATGTGGTGACGCGGGAACATTGAGGCGAAATCCGTTATCTCCATGTGTGGTAAATGAAAAGAAATTTGAGGATATATTACTCTCAATATTTTTGATTATTTGGGAAAAAGGTAAGTTGTCTGTAACTGCAAGTTTTTCACCAAAGTATGAGTGATTGGTGAAAAATCCCACGCTTCCGTTTAGGAATACTATGACCAGAGGGATTGTTATAAGAAGTCCGAGAGAGAGAATGTTAAAGCGTTTCCAAAAGACCAATGGCATTGCCCAAAAACTTGCCTGTGAATACATTCCAAGTCCTAATAATGTTCCACTGAGGATAGGTTTTTTCTTTATCGCAAAAAGCATTGTTGATGCAACAAAGAGTGGCACAAGCATTCTTGCATGAGGTTGTCTTGCAAACGTGATACTCCAAAAAGAGACAGCACTTAAAAAAGTTGCACTGTAGGTGATTTCCTTCTTTTTAAAAAGCTCATCTGTGAGAAAGTACATAACAAAAATAAAAAGAAGATAGACAAGAACAGAAGTGAATTTGAGAGTATAAAAAGAGATTCCTACAAACCAACTAACAAGAACAACAATGTATGTATATATCGGCCCATCTCCTCCGAAACGGTAGTTGAAGAAAAGATTGCCATGGAGGACTTGTTGTGCAAGTGCGTAATGTGCTACAGCATCTCCCCACATTTCGGCCGGGAGATAATTGAGTTGAAAAAGTCCCAAAAATGCGCCTATACAAAGAATTCCTATGAGTATCCAATATCTATACAGTAGATTCAGAATTGGTTTCATCGTATATGTTTGAAGATCATAACTTTGGGATGATCATATACAGTAAATGCTTCTTCGGCATTATCATCAGGAATGGTGAGGGGTATTCCAAGGTATGCAAGTGATGGGTATGAGGTAAATTCTGCAACTTTTTTGTAATTTGTCTTTCCGGCAAAAAGATTTTGATAAAATTTCGTCATTTGTGGATACCGCTCGGGGACTGTTGGGATACTTCCCCATCCGCGATTTGAAGATAGAATAAGATAGTCACCTTGGCCAAGTAATGAATCCATTTTGTTCCATTTTTCCGGTGCATCAGGATCAAATACTGGAAGTTCTTGAATTGTATAGCTGTTTGGTGGTATTCCATCCATTGGTAACGGCAGTGCATCATCCCAGCTCTCAGTCAGAAGAACACTTTTTACCGGAATGTGTGTGTAGATCCAATTCGATGCAGAGACTCGGGTGACAGGATGCGTATAAATTGAGAAAAAGAGAAGTGGCCAAATAATAACAATCAGAAGAAGCACGGCTTGGATATATTTGTTGGTTTGTTTAGAAAAATAGGTAAATCCGATTCCTGCAAGAAGCGCAAGAAATGGATAAAGGGTGAGAAAGTATCGCATTGTTTGTACTGATTGTAATGATTGATAGAGGAAAAAAAGAACGACCCACATAAAAATAACGCAAAGATCTGTATGTCGAATTTTTCTAATAAGATAATATCCTCCCAATACACTACAAAATGTAAACCCGATTCCTACACCATACAGAACTAGATTTTTCAATCCGAAAAGAATAGGTGTTTTGTGAATCCACTGGACACCTGGTGGATACCAGCCCTTAGGATCGCTGAGCGCTTGGAGTTGTTTTAAGTTCGCAAGGTAGAGTTGACTGATTTGTGGGTCGAGCAAATTCCCATTTTGGAAAAGATATGGATCAGCTATTCTTCCAACAATATACGCTGTAATACCAAAAAACACTAAGTCTCTGACTATTTTGAGAAGATCTTTTTTAGGAATTTTTCGTTTTACATCATAGGTATTAACAAAAAAATAGAGAAGAAGTGGCGAGATGAAAACAGCAGTAACTTTTGAGGCGAGAGCAAGTCCGAAAAAAAGTCCGCTGAGAAGTAGCCAGCGACGATTTTTCGTAAAAGAGAAACGAAGACAGGTGTAAAATGAGATAAAGACAAATGCATTGAGAAATGTATCAACCGCAAAAAAATGGGAGAGTTGAATTGGCAGAACAGCGATTGCATAAAAGAGTGCTGCCCAATATTTTATGTGCTGATGAATTGCATATTTCTTTTCAAATAGTTCAGCTGTTTTGAAAACCATAACAACGACTATCAAATCAAGAAATCCCGAGAGAATTCTTCCAAGCAGTGTAATGTCATTGTAGCTATCGCCATTTGTAGCAATGGCAACAACCTTATTCAGGATTACAGGAAGAGCACCATAAACATAAAATGAATAGCCGATATTGGCAGGATTCATGGTGGAGATATGAGGATTGAGGTAGTCAAGAAATGTATGAGGTACCTGCATTGAGCTCCCTACCATTGTCAGAAATCGTTCATCGGGATGAAGATGTTTATTTTGATCCCAATTAACGTCACAAAATCTGAAGATTGCACCAATCATTATGATTCCAATGAGCAACAATTTTCTCTTCATTCTATTATTGTAGCATGATAATTCATGAGGTTTAAAATCATTATTCTTTTATCTCTGCAACGACTCGGATAGGTGAGCCATCAAGAGAAAGTTTGAGTGGAAATGCATAGATGGTGAATTGTTTATCTTTTAATGAGGCTAAATTTGTGAGATTTTCGAGAATTAATATATCGTTTTGTAAAAGAAGTTTGTGTATAACAACTGTCTGCTGATCAACGCTGCAGGTATCAACTCCGACCATCTTGATCTGTTTTTCAACAAGATAGTGTGCAATGATTTCTGGAATAGCCGGATAGTTTTCAAAATACTCAGGTTTAGAATATAACTCGTCCATGCCGGTATGAAATAAAACGATATCAGCTTTTTGGATATCTGTCTGTTTAATACTCTCTAAATCAAACTGATTATTCTCAACTTTTATATATACTCCCCTACCTGTAAATGTTTCAACAGAGAATTGATCAAGTCCTTTTCCTCCTTCGAGCATATGTCTAGGGGAGTCGATATGTGTTCCAGCGTGTGTGCCAATGCAAAGATAATGATCTTCATACCCATCTGTTGATAGATTTCCTGCAGGTTTTATTTCTGTTGAGGGATCTCCTGGATATACAGGCATGGTTTCGTTGATCGAGACTGATAAATCTATAAGTTTCATCATTTAACTATTTTTCTTAAAAATAAATACCGTTGGTCTATCAAAAACTGATGATGTTTGTTCCCACCAGTATACTGGGTCGTTCAGGTATGTTATTTTGCAAAAGATATCGCATGGTGTTTCATATATTTTGTGAAAGCCCAGAGTTCCATTGAGTAGTGATGTGTAGAATACATAGCCTTTGGGAAAACGTAGAGGATTTTGAATACGTAACTGCAAAATGCGCTGACTCGGAAGAATAATATATTGTGCTTGTGAGATTTGTTGTTGCAATAGTGTCTCTGTGGCGTCCATTGAGTTATTATCCAAATCATAGAACTGGAATGTCGTAATATGAGGAAAAGCATCTTGAAATGTAACAAGTCCCATATCTGCGGGCTCTGAAAGAATTTGGGAATCAAGGGGGATTGCATGCCGAGTAAATGTAACAGCTGCAATTCTCGAATCTGTATTGATAAATGAAGTTTTGAAATACGAGAATGCGAAGACGATGCAGATGATACATATGATACTTGTCACCAATTTTTTGGTTTGTTTACCAAAAGAAAAAGAGGTTATCCCTAGTGCTATTGTGAGATAGATAAATGGAAGTGTAGGCATCATATACCTTGTCCACTTAACAAAAAGAAATGCTTGCGAACATAAGAGAATTAAGAAGAAAGAAGCAAGGAGTAAGGTTTGACTATTTTTTTGCCTGAAAGTTATAACGAGAAGACAAATAAATGCAGGGATAAAAAGAATTGTTACAAGTGGATTAATGAGGAGCGGATAGACGTGCAAGAACTGATAGATCACTGGAATTGTGTTAGGGAAAGCACCAGTATAAAAGACAGGCAATGTCCCAAGTGCGACACCCGATTCGTAGTGCATACTTGATAAGAAATCTTTTTGATCAAGAAAGACGAACGGATTAGTAATGATATATACGAGTAGTGAAACGATGATAAATAACAAAGAATTCTTCAAAAAATGTAAAAAGCCTGAAAGTTTGATGCTGTGAGTTTTTTTAAATGAATGCATAAGAAAGAGAGCGAGAGGAATCGGAAGAAGTGCAAGGGATGTGACTTTGATCGCAACAAGCATCCCAAAGATAAGTGCTGCAAGGATAAAATATAGTCTCTTTGGTTTATCTAAATAATTGAGGCATACCCAAAACAACAGAGCACCAAAAAATGTAAGCCACATTTCAAATGTCCCAAAATGGGAAAATTGCGTAAATCCCACGCTCATTGTCCCCAAAAATGCAGCCAGAAGACCCGTATGTTCATCTTTAAGTTTTCTCCCTAGGACAAAAAGGATCGGGATAAGAAATGTTGCAAAGAAAGCAGAATACGCTCTTCCGATAAGAATTGCCTGGTCAAACGTTGCAGTGAACGGCTGTGTTTGTGTTCCCAGCTGCATCAGTTGTGAAATATAGTTTGATATAAGACTTGTAAGGTAGATTACATAAATCGGAAGAGAACCATATGCGAAAAATCGAGGATTCATTTGATTTGGAAAATGCAATTGGGTCACTGCACTGGCAATATTGCGCTCATCAGGATGAAAATAATATGGTGCGCCCCAGCTGAGATTGTAGAAATGCAAAAGTATTCCAATTAGAGTAAGAAAGGATATAAGAAAAAAGTTTTTATATTTTTTAAACAGTCTCATACAGTATTTTACTTACCTATCAAGCGGGACACTTTCTCTCCCAATTCTACTGCGTAATTCGTACCACGATCCCATGGGTAGACTTGTTCGATATTTGCCAAAAAGACATGTGGAAGTGGGGTTGTCATCGAGGGAATTACTTTAGAATAATTTGTCGGTACGATTGGCTGGGCAAATGGTGCCTTAAATAGTTCTGTTCCAATAAGATATTTTTTATAATCAGGATTAATGCGTTTGAGAAGCGGATCATAATACTTGAGAGTTTGTTCTTTGTCTTTTTGAAAAAGTTCTGAGTCGGGTGCTGGATAATTGCCAACATATACCAAATGCTCATTATTATAGTGAGATTTGTCCATAAAATTTGTATGCTCAACAACTACCATAACTGGGGCATTTTGTTCACAAATGCTCAGCCAATACGTCCCGTCATGTAAGAATGGTTCTTTTAATCTGAGAAGCAAATTTGTAGCACCCAGTCCTTTGAGTCGGATAAGTCTATTTCTATACTCATCAGGTAATTGAGGAACAAGTTTGAGAAATAGAAATGATGGGAGAGTTACAATCGTTTTATCAAACAGGGCACTTTTTTCTTTGCCTTCAACTTTCCAGGCAACTGTAGTTTGATTTTCATCTTTTATATTGCCAACTTCTACATTGAATAACACTTTCCCACCTTTTTTCTCTATTGCTTTGACCAGTGCTTGGGCGAAAGGTAAAAATCCTTTTTCAGGATAGGCAAGTGATGGGGTGCGTTTTTTTATTCGGCTCCAAAACCACACGAGGGAAACATCATCAGCATACTCCCCCATCTTGTTTCGCAGTTGTACCTCCCAAAGCATACTGTAAGCTCTTTTTCCCATTGTTTTGGTAAGAAATTGATTTGCATTTATTTTTTCAAGAGGTTTCCAAAATGGATTGAATCGCAAAAATGCAAGAACCGCTGCCATACGTAATTTTTCATGCATGGGGAGTTCTGGAAATCTAAGAAGTGCCAAGGGGGAGTCAAGTTGATATCTCTTATCGTTAAGGAAAGCTGAAGTTTTTGGGCGTTTGATAATAACAGGATAATTAATTTCTTTTGCGAGATTGAGAATATGATCATCATTGGTGAACCAGTGATGGTAATGTTTTTCAATTGTCCATTCCCAACTTTTTTCTTTAAATCCAATTGCCAGTCCACCTGGTTGAGGGTCTTTCTCAAAAACTGTGACATCATGTCCGTTTTTTACCAGTTGGTATGCTGCGGAGAGGCCGGTAAATCCTGCGCCGATTATTGCAATTTTCATAGAGTGATTTTGTATTATATGGCAGAGAGAAAGAATAATAAAGCGCCAATACCTATTGTGGATATCGCAGCAATTATTCCTGTCACCAGTGCGGAGCTTCCTGTCTTTGGAAGCGGAGCACGA
Source organism: bacterium (assembly GCA_041691355.1). Classification (GTDB taxonomy): domain Bacteria; phylum Patescibacteriota; class Microgenomatia; order Levybacterales; family UBA12049; genus JACDET01. The sequence continues at coordinate 13,903 of JBEPUU010000002.1, forward strand.
CTTGGAACAGGCGTCAGATTTTGTGAAACAGTGGGAGTAGGTGCCTGAGTTGGGGTAACAGTTGGTGTTGGAATTGTTGTTGGAGTAGGTGCAAGAGTTGGAGATGCGGATGCAATAGGTGTTGTAGGTGTCTGAATTGGTGAGACAGATGGTTCAATAAATTTACTTCCGGCTGCATATACGGTAAAGGATCTGCTCAGAGTTTGGAGAACCCCTGTGGCATCAACTGATTTGATAGTAATTGTATGATTGCCAGATGCAAGTGCTTGAGGCGGACGAAACTCCCATGAACCGCTGTCATCACTGTGTACTGTGGTCGAAATTTCTTGTTGCGATTGGATAGTAATATCAACTTCTGTATTTGGTAGAGCTCTTCCTTGGAACAATGGTTGTCGGTCGCTGAATGCTTCGGTATCAGTTGGTGAGGTAATTTCAGGAGATGAAACAGGAGCAGGTGTTGAGAGAACTGGGAATGCGGCAGAGTTTGATGCTGTTTGGCCTGATCCAGATGCTGACTGGTCAGGACTAAGTGTGAAGTCGTAATTTTGAGAGAGAACTATCTTAGGAACTTGATTTGCCTGACTTTCAAGAAGTTTAATCGTTGAAGTTTGGGTCGATGTAACTGCTTGTAACTGTAAAACAGTATCTGGTGTCAAGGTCGCAGCATCACTCCCAGTGGTAGTTCTCATAGTAGCAAGTGGTAATTGGTATGATCCATCCGGATTGATAAGCGTAGAAAGTTGTTGTGAGCTATCTGTTGAGACGTATATAATTCCTTCTTTGGGAATACTTCCATCACTTTGTGCAACTGTTCCTGAAAGAATAGTCTGATTACTCTGTGGATTTATCAAAGGAGCGGCTTTTGTAATTTCACAATGAGATCCGATATTGTCTGCTTTTTGACTTCCCGAATCGATAACATAATAATATCGTGTTGCCGGGGCAAGGTTGCTGACAGTTATGAAATGTACTTGGTAGTTTGCTGCTTTGCCTGCTTGTTGATCACGATTATCAAGAGCGATGTTGGGAGTTGTCGTATCGAATCCGTATGAAATTGTTCCAACGGCGCTTGCATCAGTTGTATACGAGATGGTAAACGACGAATCTGAAATATTACTAATTTGGATATTTTTGGGTTCACTTCCGACAGTTGCTCGTGATATGAAAATAAATGCGTTTCCACTGAGGAGTACTGTGACACAGAGAGTCATAAGCAAGACAAAAAAACCTGCATATGACGGCAGTTTTTTGTTTAATACTCTGTTTCGTCGTTCATAGCTCATTATCCTTATTGACCTGTTCCTGCTGATTGCGAAGCAACAGGTGACACTTGGGGAGAAGGTGATATATCTGATGACGGTGGTGTCGTTGCCGATTGAGAACCTGTTTGTTCAAAGAGCGGATTAATATCTTCCCTAGTCTTGAGTTCTTGAATAGTCTCTTGGTCAAATGTTGGATTAATAGGATTGAGTTGAGATTGGACATGTTCATTGACAGTTGAAGTAACTTTAATATGATAAATGTTAAATCCTATCCATGCCACAACCACGACAAATGATGAAATTAAAATGAAAAGAATATCTTTTTGTTTGCGTTGTTGTCCAGGTTTCATATTATTGTTTGAAATATTGTCTCCCTCGTAATGTCAGTACTAAATTACTATTTTTAGGATTTGTGCCCATTTCTACCGATTCAACCGTGATAAGGCGCGATAGTGATATAAGTTCAGATGAAAATGCAAGCATGTCATTATACTTTCCTTCCGCTTGTAGTAAGAATACGAATGATTGGACTGAAGGATTTTTCGGATTAGTTGCCATTTGTACCTCAGTGACTCGATAACTTGTAACACTAAGAGTGTGTTTTTGGGCCAAAGCAGCGACCTGAGCGCTCAGGAGTGGTGCCTCAGGATTTTGTGGAACGGCATTATAAATATTGGTTAAATTAGAACCCAGCACATTATATTGTTGTTCGAGGGAGCTTAGATTATCTATCTTTGTCTGCAATTGATGGTCTACTGTCGTGTCATCAGATAATTGTTTTTGAAGGCTAAAAATTGTTGAAAGGGTTGGATTGATTGCAAAAATACCAAAAAACGAAAGTGCGGCGAAGGTAAGCGCAAGTGTCACAAAATTGTACGCTGTTTCCTGTTGCATATTCGGAAGCAATTTGAGGTAAGCCCTATATTTATTGGCCGAGAGATTTTCAAAATAGCTTTTTGGTAATTTCATATTATTGATTGCTGTTAGTTTGGTACAACGAATTGGTTGTTTGTTGTTCTGTTTGTGCAAAAGGCGCTTGTTTTAGTGTTGCTGTGATAATCAAAGTTACTTGCGCATTTGTAGCACTATTTTGCACTTTATCAATAGAAACAGTCGTCACTAAAGGATAGCTTTTAAGAATATTCACAAATTGTGTAAGAGAGTCGACAGATGGTGCTTGTATCTCAATGGAAGCATTCTGCGTGTTTACTGTAATATCTTTGAAGGTAATTTTTCCTTTGCCCATTGTTATTATGTCATTAAAAATAGTTGCGGTTCTGTTACCGATTGGCGTATATTGTTTTACTGTTGAGAGACGTTTTTGGAGATCAATGAAGGATGTTTCAGCGCTTTTAAAATTATCAAGGATAAAGCTTTCACTTTTTATTTTGTCATGTAAATTGACGATTTGCATATCAAGACTAAAACGATAGATAAACGTTGCAAGCGCAACCATCTCAGTCAGAATAATGAGGAGCCGGCCGATTGAAAGTGCCCAATTAAAAAATTGTGACATGAAGCTTTCCGAATTACGTGGGAGGAGATTAATTGTTGTGTCTTTCTCAGCCATAGCAACCAGCCGCACACATTGCGGCTTAATTCTAGTGTATGGCTTTTATTTATAAATGTCAAAGGAATTGAGCCCTGGAAAACGGTTAGTAACTATGCTATACTCTTTCGAGTCCCCTTCGCGGGATGATTTTTTAATTATGGCAGATACAGGTTCAAAATCACGACTTTATCCACTCGATCGAATTCGAAATATCGGTATTATCGCGCACATTGATGCGGGAAAAACAACAACTACAGAGCGTATTCTTTTCTACACAGGACGCACCTACAAAATAGGTGACATTGATGAAGGAAATACCCAGATGGACTGGATGGATCAAGAGAAGGAGCGAGGTATTACTATTGTATCTGCTGCTACAACTGCTTTCTGGGTACCGACAACAGGGTTAGAAGTCGGTAATGAACATCGATTTAACATTATTGATACTCCCGGACACGTTGATTTTACTGCGGAAGTTGAACGTTCACTTCGTGTTCTTGATGGTGGAGTTACTGTTCTTGACGCTGAAGAAGGAGTACAGTCTCAATCCGAAACAGTCTGGCGACAAGCTGATAAATATAATGTCCCACGTATTTGTTTTATAAACAAAATGGACAAATTGGGTGCGAATTTCCTCCAAACCGTTAAAAGTGTTGAAGACAGACTTGGCGCAAATCCAGCAATTATGGTTCTTCCAATCGGTGCTGAAAATACCTATGTTGGAAATGTCGATTTGTTGACACGCAAATCTTTTATTTGGGGATCAGATGAGCTCGGTGCAAAATATGACGTTAACGACGAAATTCCTGAAGATATGAAGGATCAAGTAGAAGAATATAGAAGTAAATTAATTGAGAAGATTGCCGAGACAGATGATGAGATGCTTGAAAAATATTTGAACGGTGAAGAGCCATCCGTTGAAGATCTTCGAAAAGCACTTCGAGCAGCAGTTATCGCATATAAATTAGTTCCAATGTACGCTGGAACATCACTTCGAAATAAAGGAGTACAGCCACTTCTTGATGCAATTGTTGACTATCTCCCGTCACCACAGGACTTAGAAGATGTTAAAGGTCTTAATCCAAAAACAGGAGCTGATGAAACCCGCAAACTCATCCCCGACGAAGATTTTTCAGGACTTGCATTTAAAATCCAAAATGATCCCCATGTTGGAAAACTTGCTTATTTCCGTGTCTATTCCGGGAAATTAACGGCTGGATCATATGTATATAATTCCAACAAAGGAGTTAAAGAACGTATTGGACGACTTCTTATGATGCATGCGAATGATCGTGAGGAAATAAAAGAAGCGTATGCAGGAGAAATTGTTGCGATTGTTGGACTGAAAGAGACTATTACTGGGGACACATTATGCGATGAGGCAAAACCAATTGTTCTTGAACAAATCACGTTCCCAGAACCTGTTATTTCACTTGCCATTGAACCAAAAACCAGATCAGATCAAGAAAGACTTGGATATTCACTAAAAAGACTGATGGAAGAAGATCCTACATTTACAGTCAAAAGTAATCCTGAAACAGGTCAAACGATCATTTCAGGTATTGGAGAACTTCAACTTGAAATTATGGTTGATCGTATGAAGAGAGAATTCAACGTTGAAGCAAATGTTGGTGCTCCTCAAGTTGCATATAAAGAAGCTATTTCACAAAGTGTTGAATCCGAAGGAAAATATATCAAGCAATCAGGTGGACGAGGGCAATATGGTCATTGTTTCTTAAGACTTGAGCCCAATCCTCGCGGTGAAGGATCCGAATTTGTTAATGCGATCAAAGGTGGAGCAATTCCAGCTGAATTTGTCAGAGCTGTTGAAAAAGGTGTTAAAGAAACACTTGAGAATGGTGTACTCCTCGGATTTCCACTTATTGATGTTAAAGTTACTTGCTATGATGGTTCATATCACGATGTTGATTCTAGTGAAATCGCCTTTAAGATTGCAGCAAGTCAGGCTATTCAATCAGGTGCGAAAAAAGCAGGAATTACACTTCTTGAGCCGATTATGAAAGTCGAAGTTACAACACCAAGTGAATATATGGGTGAAGTTATGGGTGATTTGTCATCCAAACGGGCACAAATCAGTGGCAATGAAGAAAGAAAAAATGCAACAATTATTTTGGCTCAAGTTCCATTGTCAGAACTTTCAGGATATGCAACGCAACTCAGATCTCTTACCAAAGGTCGCGCAAGTTACTACATGGAACCATCTCATTATGAATACGTTCCAAAGAACATCGTCGACGGCCTCGTCGCCAAATCCACATTTACCGGAAGAGTTGAATAAGGTTTGATATGTACGTAATTAAAGAGCCGAAAGAGATTGAATTTAACAGAATTGGGCATAAAGGAAAAAGCTTCCCAACAGCTGATTTAACAAATAAGACCGAATACCTCATAATCCAAACAGAGAAAGAGCTTGAAACGACCCTTATTGAACACGATTCCGATTTCACATACTACATAGTAGAAGGTAGTGGTGAGTTCATTATCGATGGGAAAAAAGAGAAAGGTTTCAAGGGTGATCTTGTTATTAATCCTGCAGGGAAATCATTTACGTATAAAGGAAAACTAAAACTCCTTCTTATTGCGTGTCCTCCGTGGAAAGAAGCGCAAGAAGAAATGTTGTAGTATACTATTATTTATGAAACCTATTGTTGGAATTTTTGCACATCCTGATGATGAGGTTCTTGTGGGACCCGGAGGTACGCTCGCGACATTTGCAAAAGAGGGACGAGACACGTATCTTATTTGCGTCACAGACGGTGATGCAGGAGAAAATAGTAGCGATGATAAACGCGATCTTGGTGAGATACGTCGTGAAGAACTTCAAGCTTCAGCAAAAATACTAGGTATTAAAGAAGTGTTTTTCTTGGGATATAAAGATGGAACACTTTCAAATAACCTTTATCATGAGATAGCTGAAAAAATTACTACTATTTTGGAAAAGATAGCTCCCGAAATAATCATAACTATGGAACACCGTGGGATTTCAGGACATCTTGACCACATCGCAGTTTCAATGATTTCCTCATATATCTATGAACATATGCATTCCATCAAAGAAATTTGGTATTATGCACTGACTGAAGAAGACCGAGCATTGCTTCCTCCATATTATATTTATTTCCCAAACGGATACAAAAGAGATGAAATAAGTAAAATTGTCGATGTGACATCTGTATGGGATCAAAAATTGGCATCATTGCACCAGCATAAATCTCAACTTCATGATATCGAAAAAGCCTTGAGTCGATTGGAGAAGAGACCAAAAGAAGAATCTTTTATTATTGTTACGCGTCCTACAACAAATACGGAATAATAGCTTTGGTTTTCTTCTTATACTCTTTATATTCTTTAACTGCTTCAATCATAGTAGATTCTTCTCTGATAATTTTGAGAAAGATAACCGCACACAAAATAACTAATGCAATAAAACGCAAAAATGTAAATTCTATCTCTACAAAACTAATCATAATAAGGAAGTATCCTGCATAGACGGGATGACGGATAATTTCATATGGGCCTTTGGTAAAAAAGAAATATCCTGGTGGGAGATCATGTTTCTGATCATTTTTGCCTACTCGTAGTGTAATGGCAGCCCAAATGATCAAGAGAGCGCCAAAGATTTGGACCAACAGATCAACAGCTGTTTGAGAGATAAGCTGTCCGCTTAGCAGAATAAAAATAGTTGCGAGAATACCAAAGCTATTGAAGATAACTGCTTTTAGATCATTATCCATAGGGTCCTCTAAGTATAAAGGATACGAGTTTGGTTTGGAAGATAGATTGGATGATATATAATAGGTGGATGAAACGTTTCCTAGTGGTTGTGCTTATCCTTTTGGTGACTGTGTTTATCTTACTCAGAGTTGTGAGAGCAAAAGTTGGACATGACCTCGCGGCTCCTGTGTATCAGCCTGCATTGACTCCGACTCCTACAGTTATAATTGACCGTTCACAAAAAACAAATACTGCTCTTTTTGTTCCTAATTGGGCCATGAATTCTATCTCGGATGGATATGATCAATATATCTATTTTGGCGTTTCTCCAACAACGAGTGGAATAGGTTCTGATGATCAGGATGTAAAAGATATTGATACATTTTTTAATAATGTTCCGCAGGGTAAGCAAACACTTTTGACGTTAGAAATGACAAATTCAAGTACGAATGCAACAATTTTACAAAGCAAAACTCTTCAGCAAAAAATTATTTCTCAAACTCTTTCACTTGCCAAAGCAAATGGTTTTTCAGGTGTGGTTTTAGATCTGGAAATGAGCAGTATTCCTTTCAGCGCACTCATAGATGAGATAAACGCATTTACAAAATCATTTGATCAGCAAACAAAAGCTCAGCAATTGCAATTTGACGTGACGTTGTATGGTGATACGTTCTATCGTTTGCGTCCATTTGATATCAAATCAATAGCCTCAAATTCGGACATGGTTATGATTATGGCGTATAATTTCCATAAGACTCGATCGGATCCTGGTCCAAATTTCCCCATATCCGGTCAAGCTGTCTATGGATACGATATGGGGAAAATGGCTGATGATTTTTTGCAAGCTGTCCCAAATCAAAAACTCGGTGTCATCTTTGGACTATTTGGATATGATTGGCCTGTTGACGCTCAAGGAAGTGCGATAGGTGCGGGTCAGGCTGTGACAGAATCTCAGATTCAGAGTAAATTTTTGGATACCTGTGCTTTTAAAGATTGCCAAATCAAGCGTGATCCTGTGTCCTCGGAAACAGAAATTCACTATACGGATGACAATAATCAAAGGCATATCGTATGGTTTGAAGATATGCAATCAGTTAGTACCAAAGAACAATTTCTCCGTAAAAAAGGAATTGGTAATTTCTCCTTCTGGGCAAATTCATACTTTTGATGCGGTAAGTATTGCCGTTATTGCAAAAGCAGGGCTATCCGATTATGTTGGAACCTATTTTACGTCTAATTATTTAATTGCGAATGATTTCGTTCTTGAAGATATTTGACACTGACAATGGCACTATTCATAAGAAAGACATACAGTGGGTAGATTAATAATATCCAGTCCATTCGAGGTACAGCCAACATTGTTAATAAACCAGCAATTCCTGCCAATGACCACTGAATATATGTTTCACTTTTTGGATGATGATACACTTTGATAAGAGTAGGCACAGCTCCTATGCCATCGATAATTACTGCATAAACTGTAGAAAGGTGAGTATCTTTAGTGGTTAACCAATAGAGTAATAAAATCGCTGCTAGTACAAGACAAATGCGATCAATTGTAGAAGCTCCTCCCATTCCAAAACGCAGTGATAATATAAAAACACATCCGACAAGAAGAGCAGTACTTATAAAAAAGAGGGAAGAATAACCGCCATCATTGCTTACCTGATTGAAAGCTGCAATAGTTGTCAAGATTGTCCATATACCCCACGTATAAGGATGAGGCTTTACAATATTCCGAAAAATGTCTCGAATATACGGAACGTATCCAACTAGATTTAAAATTAAGGCTAATAAACCTACTATTGCTTGCATTTCATAAGTATATCAGAGGTTTTATTAAGGAGTTAAAGTTGTTCCCTTAGATGCATACTTTAAAGTTTCAATAACACGCATTTAATGTAGCTGATGTAGCTTTTTCTGTATTTTGGCAAGCTACATATGCACTTGTTTGTGGTGTGAGACCAAGTGCTGCACATCGTGCTGCGCCAAGATTTTGACAGGTAAGTGCAGATGAAAGTGGAGTACTCTTTATTTGTAGTCGATGTGATGCAAGCGTTGTTTTCAAAAAGAATGTGTACAATTGAGAGTTGGAGTTAGTACCTGTTGGTGCTAGTGTAGTTGCGGCAGTTGGCGCAGGTATATCAAGTGCTTTGGTGTGTGTACCAAGAACACCTTTAAAGTAATTCTGTGGAAGAATTGTGATGTATTGTGCAAATGGATCCTGAAGCGATAGATAAGAGAGTTTGCCTTTCTCATCAACCGTTGCCAATTGTGTATATGCATAGCTGTAAGACGGTCCTAGGTTACCTAGATTGGCGCTATCAGTACTTTGTAGACCGATGAGTGTTTTATTAGATGGTAACTGGGAAACATAGCCATATGGCGTTCCGTTTGCAGAGGGTAGAGAAATTTGTGTGTTATGTAATTTGCCCAAATCATAGCTATAAATTCCCATTTGTTTGGTGTCAGGTGAAAGGGTTGAAATAATAACATTTCCTGACTGTTTGTCCCATTGAACATCAGAATACGTATTGCTATCGGCAAGATTGGGAAGTCCATAACGCTGCAATGTTTTGGTGTCCAATAATTCAACGGTGTTGGGTGTAAGAAGCGCTTGTCGATAGCCATTTTTTACTGCTGCACCATCTCCTTTGGTACCGTCATATCCTGCAAAAAGTAAATATTTTCCATCAGGCGAAAGTGATGGTTGTGAACCATATGTTCCATTTGTCATGGTGGAGATATCTTGTTTGTTAGAACCATCAAAATCAACAATGCTCATACCATACGCCCATCCCGCACCCCCCCTTGGATCATTGGGAATCATTTGATCTGTGAAGACCCTGCCGCTATCAAGAATTGCTCGAGGATAGTGGATAGGAATTGTTGTTGTCGCAGTTTCATCATAGAGAAGATTGGGTGTAGCTGGTTGAGTAAGATCAACAGAATACACACGTGATGCTCCTCCTTGTAATGTCTGTGTTTCAGTTGAAAGCTTGGCTTCCCAGAGTACTAGATAGTGTTTGTTTGGAGAAAGAATATAATCATCTATTCCAAATCCACTATCAACCGGGATATTGGTAACAATTTGATTTTCTTCTATATTAAAAACACTTATTCGTTGCCCGTAATCATTGCTGTCTGTTTGATCGATATATAGCAATGAATTATTTGAGAGAATACTTACTTTTTTAACAGTAAGTGGCAGTGTCGCTATGGTGGTAGGAGTGGATGTGGCAATATCAACTGCACGAACAACAGACGTCTGGCTCGTCCATGTTCCATAAACAAGAGTTTGAGATGATTTTTTGGTTGCGGGTGTAGGCTGCGCGGCTTTTTTAATATTATCAGTTTGTTTGGGAGTCGGTGTTGCGCCAGTCGTCGGAACAGTTGATGTATCTCTCCCTGCGCTACTTATGAGAAGGAAGATAGGGATTATAATGAGCAAAAAAAGAACGCCACCTGCAATAGATAAGAGTTTTTTATTCGATAGATAGGCAAGATATTTTTTTGGTATATATGTATCTACTATCTTTTGTATTTTTTGTAGAATATTTGCTAACAGTTCTTGTTGTTTGTTAGCCTCTGATGATGTAGGTTCCATATTACTAATAGTGTGACAGTTAGGAAAAGTGCTTGTCAAGCAAATTGACTCTTGACGTATTTTTGAAAATATTGTATCATTACTCTTACCTCATTGAAGAAATGAGATTTTTATTTTTATAACCTATGGCAACATTTCAACGAACTAAACCACATGTAAATATCGGAACAATCGGTCACGTCGATCACGGCAAGACCACTACAACAGCAGCTATTGCTACAGTCTTGTCCAAACAAGGTGGCGGAAAAGCAATGAAATATGAAGATATTGATAACGCCCCTGAAGAAAAGGCTCGCGGAGTCACGATTAACATTTCTCACATCGAATACGAAACAGCAGCTCGTCACTATGCTCACATTGACGCTCCAGGACACGCAGATTATATCAAGAACATGATTACAGGAGCAGCACAAATGGACGGAGCAATCCTTGTTGTTTCAGCTCCAGATGGTCCTATGCCTCAGACTCGAGAACACATTCTTTTGGCTTACCAAGTTGGTGTTCCAGCACTCGTAGTCTTCCTTAACAAATGCGATATGGTCGATGATGCAGAGCTTCTTGATCTTGTTGAAATGGAAGTTCGAGAATTGCTTACAAAATACAAATACCCAGGAGACAAAGTTACCATTATTCGTGGATCAGCATTAAAAGCTCTTGAAGGAGATGCAGAAGCTGAAAAGCAAATCTTGGCACTTATGGAAGCTGTCGACAAAGATATCCCTACACCAGAGCGCGCATTAGACAAGCCATTCTTAATGCCTGTTGAAGATGTTTTCTCAATCAAAGGTCGAGGAACAGTTGTTACCGGTAGAATTGAAAGAGGTATGGTTAAGATTAATGAAGCTGTTGAAATTGTAGGTCTGGATAAGAATAAAGATTCAGTCGTTACAGGAGTTGAAATGTTTAAGAAACAACTTGACGAAGGACAAGCTGGAGATAACGTTGGTCTTTTACTCCGAGGTCTTGAAAAGTCAGATGTTGAGCGTGGACAAGTTATAGCAAAACCAAAAAGTATCACTCCTCACACAGAATTTGAAGCAGAAGCATACGTATTAACCAAAGAAGAAGGCGGTCGTCACACACCATTCTTTAAAGGATATCGTCCGCAATTCTATATCAGAACAACAGACGTTACAGGAAATGTTACACTTCCAGATGGTGTTGAAATGGTTATGCCTGGAGACACAACAAAAATGACTGTCAAACTTATCGTTCCAGTTGCTCTCGAAGAAGGCCTTCGATACGCGGTTCGAGAAGGTGGAAAGACAGTAGGAGCCGGTGTTATCACCAAAATAATAAAATAAGTCGCCCAAGGCGACTTTTTTTACTTTTGTGAGAGATCTTTAACAGTCTGAAGGTTATATAAACAAAACTATGGCAAAAGGAAGAATTAGAGTTAGATTAAAAAGTTATGACGCTCGAGTCCTAGACTCGTGTTGTCAGCAAATTCTTGACTCGGTTATAAGAACCGGAGCTAAGGTTATTGGCCCAGTTCCACTTCCCACTGACAGGTCAGTTTATGCAGTAAACAAATCACCGTTTATCGATAAAGATGCCAGAGATCATTTCGAAATTCGAATTCATAAGCGATTAATTGATATTGTTTCACCAACAGACAAAACAATTGATAGTTTAACAAACTTAGCATTACCAGCCGGAGTAGATGTAGAGTTGAAGATGTAGGTCTGAGGCTCTTTTTTTATAACATTGATGCCCAAACTAATTAAACATGCTCAAAGTATGATTGATTAAAAATGCCTAGCTATGGCCACCCCATTTAGAGGGGATCAATTCACACGTTGTGAATAATAAAGGTAGCCAAAGGCTATCTTTTTTTGTGTTGATGTATTTGTTGAGGTTGGGATTTAGGTAAATAGATTATAAATATAAAATAAAAGTCTTAAGTAAGACTTTAGAGAAAGAAAAAATATGTTACAAGCATTAATTGGACAAAAAATTGATCAAGCACAGACGTTTCTTGAAAACGGTCAGCGAATTCCTGTTACGGAAGTTTCTGTAACAGATAATATTGTTGTGCAAGTTAAAACAGTTGAGAAAGACAAATATACCGCTGTGCAAGTAGGTTTTGGAACAAAGAAAAAACCAATACAAGCACTCAGTGGTCACAGTAAAAAAGCAGGACTTGAGACTACTCCGTCACTTATTCGTGAAGTTGCATGGGAAGGCGATGAGGAATTGCCAAAATCAGGAGATGTTATAGCAGTTGAAGCAGTTTTCAAGCCAGGTGACCTTGTTAAAGTAACAGGAACATCAAAAGGAAAAGGGTTTGCAGGAACTGTTAAACGATATAATTTCCGAGGAGGGCCTAAGACGCATGGACAATCAGATCGTCATCGTGCGCCAGGATCAATTGGTCAAGGAACAACGCCAGGAAGAGTCTATAAAGGAAAAAGAATGGCAGGGCACATGGGTGTGGAAACAGTAACTGTCAGCAATCTCGTCGTCGTTGATGTTGATTCCGAAAACAATAAATTATATGTTTTGGGATTGGTACCAGGACATAAAAAAGGAATGCTTGTTATAACTCGAACCGGAGAGACAAAGAAATTTGTCCGTTTGCTTTCAGTCAAACAAAAAGAAGATGCACTGGCGGCAATAGAAGCTGAGAAATTGGCAAAAGAACAAGAAAAAGCTGCAGCAGAAGCTGCTAAGGCAGAAGAAAAGGCTGCAAGAGAAGCAGCAAAAAATACACCGAATGAAGACAGCTCAACAGAGACTGAAGAAGTAAAAACTGAAGTTTCTGAACCAGTTGCAGAAACAGAACCAGCAGTTGAATCTAAAGAAGAAGCAGTAAAGGAAGGAGAAGCTGAGAATGGCAACTAAAACAGAAGAAACAAAAAAAACAGTGAAGAAAGCAGTGGGTAAACCAGCAAAAATTGCTGCAGCTAAACCTGTAAGTAAACCAGTGAAAAAAGAACCTACAACCAAAATTGTAAAAACAAAAATTGTTACGGAAACGATAAAAACCGATAGTGGAGTTGTCAGTAAAAGAGTTGAGAAAACCTATGCCACAGTAAGTATCGATGTTGTTGGAATTGATGGCAAAGTAACGGGTAAAGTTTCACTTCCGGGTGAAATATTTGGTGAAACGGTAAATAAAGCACTTCTCGCACAAGCTGTACGAGTATATCTTGCAAATCAGCGACAGGGAAATGCTTCAACCAAAACTCGGGGAGAGGTAGATGGATCAACTCGAAAGATTTATCGACAAAAAGGAACAGGTCGCGCACGTCATGGTGGAATACGTGCCCCAATATTTGTTAAAGGTGGAGTCGTATTTGGACCAAAACCACGTGATTTTAGCCTTGCTCTTCCACAAAAAATGAAGCGAAAAGCCTTATTTGTCGCACTCTCGGCCAAAGTAAAAGATAATGAAGTAACTATCATTGATGGATTAGGCAAAATTGAACCAAAGACAAAAAACTTTGCAGGAATGCTCAAAAGTTTGGGAATAGCTGAAAAGAAACAAAAATTATTGTTTGTCACAAGTGGAGATGCTGTATCTGTTTTGAGAGCTGGGCAAAATTTACAGGGAGTGAGCTTTATCTCATCAAGGCTTATAAATACGTATGCAGTGCTTGGTGCAAAAAGAATAGTTATGATGAAAGATGCAATTGATGAAATGAAGGAGCATTTCTTTAAAAAATGAATACAGTTATTATCAAACCATTAGTTACAGAAAAATCAATGACAGACGTGAGTCACGGAAAATATTCATTTGTTGTTTCAAAAGACGCACGAAAATCGGCAATTAAATATGCAATAAAACAACAATTTAACGTAACTGTAGTAAGTGTTTCAACAATTACAGTAAAAGGCAGAACCAAAAGAGTTGGAACGAGAAGACAGGAAGTTCCATCTCCTAAATGGAAAAAAGCAATAGTGACTGTTAAAAAAGGAGACAAAATAGCCTTATTTGAGCCAGGTGGAGGAGAAGAATCTAAGAAAAAATAGCTTAGAGCAATATTTGTATGAAAAAACTGAAAGTTATTAAGAAGAAACATTCTGGTCGAGATGCAAGCGGACAAGTTGTTGTACGTCATCAAGGTGGAGGACACAAAAGATATCTTAGAACCATTGATTTTAAACGTAACAAATTTGGGATTGTTGGAAAAGTTGTTGCAATAGAATATGATCCAAATAGAACCTGTGATATTGCACTCATTCATTATCCTGATGGAGAAAAAAGATATATTTTGGCTCCCCAAGGATTGAAAGAAAATGATACAATTTGCAGTGGAAAAGGCGTCGAACCAAAGTTGGGTAATTCTTTACCACTTGGTGAGATACCTGCAGGATCAATTGTACACAATATCGAATTGACCCCAGGCAAAGGTGGACAAATTGCACGAGGTGCAGGAACTGGAGCGATTGTTTCATCAAAAGAAGGCGGATATGTATTTATCAAAATGCCTTCAAGTGAAATGCGACGCATAACTGAGCTTGCAATGGCAACAATCGGGCAAGTTGGAAATGCGGGATGGAAAAACGAAGTTATCGGTAAAGCAGGAAGAGCACGTAATATGGGTCGCAGGCCAACTGTTCGAGGGGTTGCTCAAAATCCTCGCTCACATCCTCATGGTGGAGGAGAAGCCAGGTCAGGTATTGGTATGAAATATCCAAAGACCTATACAGGGCGAAAAGCAGTTGGAAAAACACGAAAACCGAAAAAATATTCAGATAAATATATTATCTCAAGAAGAAAGGGAGGAAAACATAATCCTTCAAAATAATAATTATGGCACGAAGTAGCAAAAAAGGACCATATATAGACGAAAAATTGCTTCTTAAAATTACGAAGCAGAATCAAATGGGCAAAAATGAGCCAATAAAAACGTGGTCTCGTTCCAGTCAAATAGCGCCTGATTATGTCGGACATACGTTGATGATTCATAACGGTAAGCACTTTATTTCAGTTTTGATTTCTGAGGGAATGGTTGGACACCGACTTGGTGAATTCTCGCCAACAAGAACATTTAGAGGTCACGGAAAGATCGTAGCACGAGAGGTAAGTAAGACTTAGTATTATGGAAGTAAGAGCAATAGCAAAATCAGTACGAGTAAGTCCAAGAAAATTGCGTTTGATCGCAGATGCAATGCGAAATAGACAAATTGATGATGCAAATCGCGTGTTGGAAGTAACGCAGAAACGAGCTGCAAAAATTTTCCAAAAAACGCTGAGGAGTGCAGTTGCCAATGCAGTTAATAACGCAAAGTTGGAAACCAATAATTTATTGATTGCAAGTGTTATGGTTAATGAAGCGCCTGCGTTCAAAAGATTTCGGCCGTCAACCAGAGGAAGGATTCATCCTTACAAAAAACGGGGAAGTCACTTAACAATAGTGCTTAAAGAAAGAGTAATTGCTGCACCTGTGTTACCAAAGGTTGTCGCAAAAAAGGAAACAAAAGAAGAAGTAGGAGGTAAGAAATAGTATGGGACAGAAAGTAAATCCACACGTTATTAGATTGGGAGTAGTACATGGTTGGAGTAGTCGTTGGTTTGACGAAAGGCAATACAAGAATATTGTTCTTGAAGATTATGGTTTGAGAACTATGCTGATGAAAAGACTTAAATCTGCCGGAATTGCGATTGTTGAAATTGAGAGATCAATTAACAGTCTAAAAATTATTATGCATGTTTCTCGTCCCGGTATCGTTATTGGACGCGGGGGGGCAGGTTTAGAAGAACTTAAGAAAGCTATTGCAGCATTTTTCTTTATACAGCGCGGAAATAAGACAATGCCAAAGCTTGATATACGAGTTGAACCGGTAAAAGAACCAAATTTAAATGCGCAGTTGGTTGCAGTCAATATCGCAGATCAGCTTATCCGAAGACTTCCTTTTAAACGAGTGCTTAATTCAACTTCAGAACGAGTTATGAGTTCAGGAGCTTTGGGAGTAAAGATTCTTTTGACAGGACGAATTAACGGAGCTGAGATTGGAAGACGAGAAAAAATTCATGTTGGCACAGTACCATTATCAACGATTCGGGAAAATATTAGTTATGCGCAGGTTCCAGCTCTCACAAAAAAAGGGTACATTGGAGTGAAGGTTTGGATTAATAGACCTGAAGGAAAGGATATTATTTAGTATGTTAATGCCAAAAAGACAAAAATATCGAAAGCAACAACGAGGAAGTATGAAAGGTGTTGCAGACCGCGGAACTAAACTTTCTTTTGGTGATTATGGTTTGCAAACATTGGATATTGGGTGGATCAGCAGTCGTCAAATTGAGTCGGCTCGTCGAGCAATCAGTAACTATACACAACGAGGTGGGAGAATTTGGATTACTATTTTTCCTGACAAACCTATTTCAAAAAAACCACCAGAAGTAAGAATGGGAGGTGGCAAAGGTGATATAGAGTCATACGTTGCACCTGTCAGACCGGGAAGAATTATGTTTGAAATGGCAGGAGTGAGCGCAGAAGTTGCAAAAGAAGCACTTCGTCTTGCTTCACACAAATTGCCTGTTAAGACACGAATACTTGTTAAAGGAGAAATGTAAAAATATGAAAACGACTGATAAAAAAAACTTACAAACAAAAAGTGCAAAAGAATTGAGGAAATTAATTGAGGAAACGTACAAAACATTAAGTCAATTCCGGCTTGATCATGTACAAAATAAATTAAAGAATACACGTAGTATTTTCAATACACGAAAAGATATTGCGGTTATGCAATCGACCTTGCAAGTAAAATTGAAGGAAAAGGAGGAGGAAAAATAATATGGCAAAAGTATTAACAGGAAAAGTAGTTTCACTTAAGATGCAAAATACAGCAGTTATTGAAGTGTCACGCCGAGTGCCACATCCATTATATAAAAAGCTTTTGAAGAAAAGTAAACATTTTAATGTAGATACAGCAGGAAAGACTGTCGAAGTTGGAAATGAAGTAAAAATCGTTGAGACCAAACCTATTTCAAAAACTAAATATTTTGCAATCAAGGAGGTAATTACAAAAAAATAACACCACTCGTTTTG
Source organism: bacterium (assembly GCA_041691355.1). Taxonomy (GTDB): domain Bacteria; phylum Patescibacteriota; class Microgenomatia; order Levybacterales; family UBA12049; genus JACDET01. Next base: position 31,060 of record JBEPUU010000002.1, read on the forward strand.
ACTTTACTAAATATATTGGTAAAATCAAAAACTCGGGTATTGCATGTTATTAGAAAGTAAGAGGTATTTATATGTTACAACTAAGAAGTATTGTAAAAGCAGCAGATAATTCAGGAGCAAAAGAACTCTATATCATTCATGTGTTCGGAGGCTCTAAGAGAAAATTCGCTCGAATCGGCGATGTAGTGAATGCGGTTGTTAAATCGGCAATCCCTCACGGACAAGTCAAAGATTCAGAAATGGTAAAAGCCGTAGTTGTTAGAACACGAAAAGAATTCAGACGAGCTGATGGATCATATGTCAGATTTTCAGATAACGCAGTCGTTGTGATTGATAATCCAAAAGATAAAAATGTTCGTGGAACTCGTATTTTCGGACCAATAGCTCGTGAAGTACGTGATCGAGGATTCATGAAGATAGCCAGTATGGCTGTAGAGGTAGTTTAGAAAGGGACGTAAATTAATAATATGAAATTAAAAAAAGGAGATTTGGTAACAGTAGTTCGAGGGAAAGATAATGGTAAAACAGAAAAAATTACCAAAGTTTTTTCCAAAGAAGGCAAGGTGCTTGTTGAAGGTGTAAATCAATACAAACGCCATGTCAAATCACGTATGCAGGGACAAAAATCAGAGATTATTACAATAACCAAACCTCTGGCTGTTGCAAGCGTACAATTGGTTTGTCCAAAATGTAAAAAACTTACACGTATTGGATACAAATTCTTAAAAGATGAAAAAGTACGCATCTGTAGGAAATGTAGCGCGGAGATATGATTATGACCTAAAGAAGGGAAAAAAATATGGAATTAAAAAAGAAATATAAAGACGAATTAATTAAAAAGTTAGAAAAAGATTTGGGAATCAAAAACCCCATGGCTGTGCCACGTCTTGATAAGATAGTTATCAATATGGGGGTTAAAGATGCAATAACGGATAAAAAAATAATTGAAAAGATGGGAGGAGCTTTGGGACAGGTAACTGGGCAGAAAGTAAAGCCAACTCGAGCAAAACAAGCGATTGCAGGATTTAAGATCCGCCAAGGCGATGTGATTGGTCTTATGGTGACACTTCGTGGTAAACGAATGTACGAATTTTATGATCGATTGATCAAAATTGTCCTTCCAAGACTAAAAGATTTTCGTGGAGTTCCTCGGGGGAGTTTTGATCTACGAGGAAATTACACACTCGGATTTCATGAGTATTCAACATTTCCTGAGATTGATCCAGCAAGTGTTGAGAGATTACAGGGAATGGAAATGATTTTTGTAACGACGGCACAAAATAAAGAACAAGGATTTGCGTTGCTTGAAGCGCTTGGAATGCCTTTCGCAAAAGAACCAAAGCGCAAGTAGCCTTGAAAATATGGTATAATGACGAGCATCTAGTTTAAAAGATTAAAACATATGGCAAAAACATCAGACATTGTAAAATTTAAGAAAAAACAGAAATTTGAGGTTCGACAAGTAAACCGATGTGGAATCTGTGGTCGTGCTCGAGGATATATGAGACGATTCGGACTCTGCAGAATTTGTTTCCGTGAACGAGCTATGAAAGGAGAACTCCCTGGCGTTTATAAAGCCAGTTGGTAAAAAATTATGAATTACGTTATAGGAGATTTTGTTATTCAATTAAAAAATGCAGCACTTGCTCGTCGAAAAGCAGTAGTTGCTCCATATGCAAATATGAGTAAAGCAGTTGCTAAGGTCTTGAAAAAAGAAGGATTTGTTGATGCAATTAGTGAAGAATCAATTGATGGAAAACGCATGATTTCTGTTTCTCTTCGGTATCAACGACGCAAACCCGCAATTACAGATATTTATTTGGTTTCTAAACCATCACTGCGCACATATGTCGGAGCCGATGAAATTGCCCGAAAACAAGGTCGTGCATCAACTGCGATACTATCAACCAATGTTGGTATTCTGACCGGAAATGATGCGATTAAAAAAGGCGTTGGTGGAGAATTATTGTTTAAAATTTGGTAACCCTTCGACTAACGCGCAGGGTGCAAAAGGAAAACTATGTCAAAAATTGGAAAATTACCTATTACAATTGGAAGCGGTGTTACCGTTACTGTTATAGGAAGAAATGTAACAGTTAATGGCCCAAAAGGAAATGGAATATTGCCATTGCCTGAAGGAATCGATGTCCAAACCCAAGAAGGCAGAGTCCTTGTGACAGCAAAAAAATTAGAAGAACGCAGGGTAAAATCCATGTATGGATTGACTCGAGCAAACCTTGCCAATCTTGTCAAAGGATTGGATTCAGGATTTGAAAAAAAACTTGAGATAATAGGCGTTGGATATCGCGCACAAATGCAAGGTGTTGATTTAGTTTTGTCACTGGGATTTGCGCACCCGGTAAAATTTCATCCACGAGATGGAGTTACCGTTGCAGTTGCAGATAATGTAATTACAGTTAGTGGTACCGACCGACAACTTGTAGGTGAAGCAGCAGCAAATATACGAAAGGTCAAACCACCGGAACCATACAAAGGAAAAGGTATTCGATACAAAGGTGAAAGAGTAAGAAGAAAAGCTGGTAAAGCTGCAAAAGCAGCAGGAGCAAAATAGGCTATGAACGACAACCAAAAAAGATTGCATAGGCAAATAAGAAGTAGAAAAAAGACATCAAACGTCACAAAACGCGTACGGCTTAGTGTGTTTAGATCCAATAATTACGTCTATGCACAAATTATTGATATAAAGGGAGATACAATTGTTAGTGTTTCTGAAAAAGTTCTTAAAAACGACGCAAAAAGTACACCTATTGATCGAGCAAAACAAGTTGGTATAGAGATTGCAAAAGTAGCTCTGGCAAAAAAAGTTACAGAAGTTGCTTTTGATAAAGGAAGATTTGCATATCATGGAAGAGTCAAAGCAGTTGCAGAGGGAGCACGCGAAGGAGGACTTAATTTATAATGAATAATCAACAAAGCACACAGAACGCACAACGAAGGCAACGAC
>JBEPUU010000003.1:0-29233 GCA_041691355.1 bacterium
AGAAAACCGGTCAAAGATGATAAGCGAACCATTTTGTTGGTTAACCCCATACATAACACCGCGGTTTTGGGTAAGAACTGCAGACGTAAATGGAAATGTTGATGCAAGAGAAGAAGTGTCCATATTGCGAGTAATATAAAGGCGATCTTGTCCCATCGGCATGGTTGATTTGAAACCTTCTTCCATTTGAAGGGTTGCAGGTTTACCTGTTAACAGGAGTGAGCCGAGAGCTGTCTGTAAATTTTTAACCGTGTCCTGCAACTTAACGTTATCGGTATCTGAGATGGTGATATAGAATCCAAATTGGAAAAATCTTTCAACTCCCTTGGCGAGCTCTTCTTGTAATCCAAGTGCATCTTCAAGTGCAGCTTCAACAGATGGATCAGCTACTTTTCCTTGCTCTGCATCTGAAGCAAGCGTTGCCTGCATTTCACCAATTTTCCTTTTCAAATCTGCCAAAACGTCAGTTGAAGCTGTTGGATAACAAAACATACTGATATCAAGGGTGTGGTCATAATCAATAATAGACTCAAGCCAGCCTGGGGAAACATATCGAGGATAGCCGGCGATAAAAAGCGTTGTATAGAAACCTTCCCCGACACGAATATATCTGAAATCTACTTCGACAGAGGAGGGCGCAATAATATCAACAACACTCGTTAATCCTTTCTCAAACGTTTGCAAGACATTTGGTTTAGCAGGCGCGGCAGGTTTTTTTGCTTTTACTAGTACTTTTGTCTTTGATTTAACAGTTTGAGCTGGTTTAGCCTGCTGCGCAGACTGTCCTACTGGCGCGACTGCTTTCTTTAAAAAGGATAAGTTCATAATTGGTTCTCTCCTCGTATTACTGCTGCATCTGCACCCGCTTGCATTTGGTCTATATCTACCTCAGTATCTTCATTATATATTTCGTAAAAAAGCTTAATTAAATCTTCTTTTTCTAGTATCCTAGCTGAAGATGCAAATTTTTGTAGCTGGCCAAGGAGGGAAGTGGCTTTGTTTTGCAAGATTTTTTGAGCAGCAGCGATAAATGTTTCTTTTTGTGAGAGTTTTTTTTGTTGATTTTGTGCGGCTCCCGTCACACCCATCTCGAGTGAAGAAAAAGGGACGATAATATAAAAAGACTTATTCAAGACTACGTTAACTGTGATCATCTCTTTTACAAAGGAACTATAATACTCGATATAGACAGCAAGTCGTTGGTTTTTGGTATTTTTTATTATCTCTTCAAGCTCATAAATGTATGAGGAAATATCCATTCGACGATTGCGTATGAGAATCTGAATTGGAAAAGAAAGAGAATTAAGCATTCCTGCATAAGAAAAAATACGAGAATCTTGTTCTCTTTTGGAAAGCAACGCGAAGTTACTTGCGGTGATTTCAATAATCATACATGCATTACCACCTTCCAAAATAACAATATCATCCGCGAAATCAATGATTTCTGTAAATTTTTGCGTTGTTGAATGTATCTTTTGGGCAGCCATAGGTTAATTAGTAAATAATTGTTTGCGCAATTCTTCTCTTGCGTCGTGAGAAATTATTTCGATTGGCAATAATATCTGATTATTTGCAGTAATTTGTATTGTATCAAATCGTTGTAGCTTCTTTGGATCTTCCAGTTCTATTGTATAGGTACCAGGACTCAGAGGTGTAGCAGAGGCAAATTGGCCAAGCTGATTTGTCTTGAATGCTCGAACAGGATTACCATCTTTATCTTTTACTTCAACTAACATGTTGGGGAGAATATTCCCACGAGGATCTTTAACAATTCCAACGACGACATTTGGTGAATCGGAAATGTGGGGCAATCCTGCTTTTTTTGTAACATCCTGTGGAATAACTCTCACATGCTGAGGATCCTGAAGAGGTTGTCCTGACGGTGCAGTCTGAATATGTTCAGGAGTAGAAATGGGCGTTCCTTTCTGGGTTGCCAGTTGGTTTTGTAGATGGGATAATTCTTGTTCAAGCTGTTGTTTTTGTGAATGGATTTCCTGTATTTGTTTTGACAGAGTGCCTATTTTTTGCTGAGCAACAGTATGCCCAGCAGTCGTTGTGCTAATTGATTCTTCTTGTTGTGCTTGTGTTAATGCTTGAGCAAGCTCCGATTCTTTTTTTGAAAGATCATCGGGATTGGTTTTTTGAGGTAATGATTGTGGCGCAACAGGGGCAGCTATAGGCAATTGAGGTTTAATTGTAGGGATAGATGCTACTCCTTGGTGAGAGGTAGTAGGAGCGGGCATTGCCAACGGTTTAATTGCAGCAGGGGGTGGCACTATTGGTTGAGCAATTGTAACCGGCTGTACGACCGCTGGTGCTATGTTCTTTAAAAATGCAGCTTCTTTTTTGTCTATATCATTTTGTACTCGTCCTTGTGAGCTGAGCAAGAATGCACGAAGCTTTTCTTGTTTTTTGTCGAGTTCTCTTGAGGCTACTGATCTTCTTGTTGACGTTTTTGGTTCATCTTTTTTTACAACGGGGGCTTTTGCTGCGGATACAGTAGAAAAGCTTAGTTGTCTTCCTAATCGATGGTATACGTACTGATTTGGTGAAAATACGGCTTTTGCAAAATTTGTTGCCATGACATCAATCGGCCTTCCATCTACCGGAACAAATGCCACAATTACACCGCTTGAGCCAAGAAGAGGGATGAGTAGGACCTTTAGTAAGATACCAATGGGTGAATTGATAGGAAGATAATAAAATATGACGGCCATGACAACTCCGCTGGCCACATATCCAAATTGCTTTACTGTCATGGTGCCGATTAATTTAAATTGAAATCCGGTAACGTCTTGTGGAATTGGGTGTTGATCCATACTGTATTAGAAACAACTGTATCCGAATACCATAGCCCCAGGTGATTTTTCCTATGTAGATCAATTGGGATTACTATGATTCGGATTAATTCGTTGTATCACAAAGAGTGTATAACGTGAAAAATTTGATTGCAACCCCAACAAAGTATGTCAAAAGCAATAAAAAAACGGGTTTTGTGTGAAAAGAAAACGGGGGGATTACTTACAACTGCTAAAACTAAGTGTTTCTATACATTTAGCACCTGTAAGGTAACTGATAAGAAAAATTATCGCAAATGAGCTCAAAACAAGCACCAATCCAAGGATTGCATAGGTAATGATTTGTCTTGCTCCTTGAACAGCCTTCGGATCTCCACCTGAGGTAATAAGTCGAATACCTGCATATACGATTAGTATAACTGCAACTGAACCAACAAAAATAAGAGCTGCATTAACAATATTACTAAAAACAATAGGAATACATTGTAATGTTGCAACGTTTGTACTTGGATCAATACAGCCAGTCCAATTCTGTGCATGAGCCGGAATAGGAGATATAAATAGGAAGAGAAACGCGAACAGGTAGAGAATAAAAAATGTCTTTTTAAGCATATATCTAGCGTAGCAAATAATGATTGAAGAAATCAAGAAGAAAAATATCTCTTTTAAGTTTATGTGTTAGGGATTCTTGGAAGAACCAAGTTGGACAAGCTCAGGCCGAAGAAGCTAAGAGCAAGAGAGAGAATAAAGAATGCTAAGAATGCGATAACGAGACCTACTATTGAAGCGATAATTCTACCACGTGCACTTTCTACTTTTGCTTTATCACCACCTGATGTAATCCATGAAATACCACCCCAGATAAGGAAGAATAGAGCAATTAATACTGCAATGATCAAAAGAAATGTGACTGCTGCTCCAACAATTCCGCCAAGGTTATTTGCATTTAAATTACAAAGTTTACCGAACTGAGTTACAGCTGAACTTGCGCATGGATTAACACTAGATTGTGCAAATGCTGACGTTGCAAGTCCTAAGTAAGAAGCTGTTGTTGCGATAACTGTTAAAACTTTTTTCATATCTCTGTATCTATCATAAGACAAGTTTTTCCTCCTTGTCAATAGATCAATTTTGCTCAGCTTTGATTTTAGAATAAATTAACCTTAAATATATACCCAATGACACTAATGATGAAAAATGCGATAAGTGAAACTGAAAGCCCGATTATGGCATACGTTATTCTAGATCGTGCAGCAGCAACTTTTGCTTTGTCACCACCGGATGTAATCCATCCAATTCCTCCAAGAATAAGATATATAAGCGTGAGAAGAACTGCGACAATAAGCATGATGGTTATTGTATTTCCTATTACTTTTGAAGTAACTTTTAGTCCTCCTTGTGGAATTCCTCCAGGTGCGGTTATTGTTTTTCCTCCAGGAAGTGTTAATGCGAGATAGCTCATGTCTTTAGCGTACAAAGTTGGTATAAGAAAATCAAGAGGAAGATTGTAGAATCAAAAAATAACAGGTACAATAAATATATGTACGAAGAACATTTTGCTGCGCAGTTCCCTGCAGACACACGCCTGGAAGAAATTGAAAAAATTATTTCCCATATCCAAAATGGTAACTCATGTCAATTAGTAGGAATTCCTGGGGCCAATCGGTCTACAGTTTTGGAGTTATTGGTTTATAACAAGAATATTCGACACAAACATCTCGGTGAATTTCAGGAAGCCAGTCATTTTGTGTTAGTTGATCTTTCAGAAATTCGTAATCGTCCTCTTTCTGATGTTATGAAATATTTATTCCTTAATCTTACTGAATCGTTGCGTGAAAGGGGAATGGAAGAAGAAAATAAAGCAGTGGGTGACATCTTTAGAGAGCATTTAAAATTCCAGGATGAATTTTTACTTTTTCAAGGGTTCAAAGAGGCGGTTGACTATATGACGCTTGAAAAAAAGATAGCAATTGTCTTTTTGTTTGACAGATTTGAAGAATATGTTCCGACAGTAACTGCTGATTTTTTTGCCAATCTCAGAATCTTGCGCAATCACGGAAAACATAGATTTTCGGCTGTTTTCTCTGTGAATCGTCCGCTTGAAGATATGCTTGATCCTGATCTGTTGGCAGATTATTATGAATTTGTTGCAGGCAGGATTGTACAAATGAAATTGTATGATAAGCCCTCAAGCGATTATTTAATATCTCAGATTGGGAAAATAACTCATAAAAAAATTTCTGAGAGGATTGTTGATGATATCCTCAAGCTCACAGGTGGCCATGGAAAGCTTACCAAACTCTCTCTTGAAGCAACGCTTGCAGAAGGTTCTGATATAAAAGATTTACAGGATTTTTTACTCAAGCAAAAGACTGTTAAGAAGTCTCTGAGAGAAATTTGGCAATCGTTTTCTCCCGCCGAACAAGCAGATTTGCTTGAGGGGAAATTTGAGGATCCATCTGTTGCCGAGTATCTAGAAGAAGTAGGTGTGATAAAGAACAATCTTGTTCAGATACCACTTCTTACAGCATTTATTGCATCAGAGTATAAGGATGTTGCCAAAACACTCCAAAAAATTTCGTATGATGAACACACCAACGCAATTCGTAAAGGTCATTCTGTTCTTTCCGATCAATTAACATCATCTGAATTTCGGCTTCTTAAATATCTCTTGCAGAATGAAGATCGAGTTATTGAGAGAGATGAGTTAATTACCGTTGTCTGGGGAGATAATAAATCTACTGCTGGAATTACTGATCAAGCTGTTGATCAATTGATTTTTCGTTTGCGGCGCAAGATTGAAGAAGATGCTAATCATCCACTACACCTACAGACTGTAAAAGGCCGAGGGTTTACCTTTTCCTCCTAATTTTGTAAGTTTGTTATAACTATTTTGTAAGTGCAATGTAATGCACAAATTCTCTTTTTGATTTACACTGCAAGCATGAAAGGAATTGACTGGCTTTTCACAAAGCCGATATAATAAAAATATGGATGAAGGAAATGTAGCATTATTAGAAAAACCACTGATAGATAACCCTGAGGCAATGCTTGAAATGCGAGATGAAGTTCGTCATCTCCATTATTCCAAAATGGTGGAAAGCGAACACGGTAAAACCCTCCCAAAAAACGTAAAAGAATTACGCGAAGGATTAGATGCACAGGTAGAGCAGTTGTCTAAAGAACGTTCAGAACACGAAAAGAAAGAGGGAGAAAAAAAAGTACCGGATAAAGTTCTTCGTAAGATGGAGGATTGGAGTGAATTCGGGTGGGGAAAAGAAGATAGAAAGGCAGTTAAGGCGAGACTACACGAGGTACTAGGTTTGGACGAGAATGCTTGCGAGCATGCTCTTGAGTCAATCGTAGCAAAGAATTTAACTCCTACTGATGCATTGCAGCGCATAACCACGGATGCTCTTACGAGAGGAAAAGAGTTTCTAAAAAAACCTGATGCTCAAGATCAGCTTGAAGGACAGGAAGAAGTAGTAGATCCAATAGCTGAATTAGGTTCGAAAATTCTTATCTTACAACGATCCCTAGGTATTGACGATAAGTATATCAAGCGTTTTATTCTGAATAAGGAATTCCAAAATGATAATCTTTACGATGGAAGATTTTCTGAAACATATCATAGATCACTGCAGGATGAGTTTGATAACTCACTACCAGCTAATTTGTTTGACCTTGCGTGGAATGTGGGTTTTGAAAATGAAGGGGAATTCGGTATCAATGGAAAAACTCCTGTATTACAAATGCAGGTACAAAATGTGAAAGTTAAAGATGCAAACGGGAAAGAAACTGGAGAAGAGAAAGTAGATGGTCGATATGTTGTTAATCAAGGAAACTGGATGCGGTGGATACGTAGCCAAATCAATTGGTGGTACCGTGAATATGATACAGATGTGGTAACTGATTATTTTTCAAAAATTGAAATTAAAAAAGGTCCGTATTATAACGTTAATTTGGTAACAATGCTTTTCAATAGTAACCGTTATTTCAGGGATGAGACAGGACATAAGTGGGATAGATTATATGATCAAACGCTTCTTGAACCATGGATGATGATGATGATACGTCAATATTATATTGATTACGAGCATAACATGGGTAGTGAAGAAAAACTTGCTGAATCATACAACAGTCAGTTCTTTCTGAGTAAGTTGACTAGAAAAATCTATGGCACTTCCATGGTAAATCTTTTGACAACACTTCCTGAAGATTTTGAAGGAAAAGATAGCGATACAAAATTGGGAGAATCGTGGATGAAAATGTTCCTTGCCTACTACAATATGACTGATTTTGAAAAATTGAAGGAAGTATTGGGGGAAGATTCAGATTTCTTTAAGTATAAGGGGTGGGAGCATGCAATCAAAGCGGTAAATAAAGAAGGACTTGAAAGAAATGGAACCCCTGTAGTGGGAATCAATATTTTGGGTGACAGACAAGATAGCTTTGAAAAAGCTTTCAAAGGTACGGAGAATGGAGAGATAACAAATGTAAAAGAATTTATAAATTTTGTCAACATATTCACATCGCCTGTTACTCCAAGTACTTCTGTTGAAGTTATTAATGAAGCATTGAAAGAATCTATTGCAAAGAAGCTTTACACTAAAGACGGTAACCTTAACTCAGACGAAGTAAATCCAGAACATCTTGATAGCGAAGGAAAGTTAAAGGACAAAGAAACTCTTGATTATGCATGGTTGCTTGCTCATACGTGGTCATTGTTTACAGGTGCCGCGGCAAAAAATAATTTTCCGAGTGTTTCAGGACATAACGCAGAGACAAAATGGCTTTATCCTGAGGCATATCGAAGAAAATATTCAAACTACGGTGGTGCTGGAGTTCCGTATACGATTCCGATGTTCAAACAACTTAGTTTGCCTCTTTTGGAAGGTGTCTTGTTAGAAAATGCGTATGATTATTACGTCTCTTCATATGATGAAAAAGGTAAAAAGGTATATAAGAAGCGACAAATGACTCCAATGGAGGTTATGACACAAATGCATAAATATAGTGAAGAATGCGAGAAAGAACGTGTACGATTAAAAAAAGAAAAAGATGCAGCACCTGAAGGCGAAAAGGCTCAAATACAACGTGAACTTGATCTTCTTGAGGAAAAGGAAAAAAATAAATACAAGATAATAGCGAATCAATTAACGTTTAATGAAGATGCCATGAAGAACTACGCACAAAATGTTATTGGCCGTGCCAAAACAGTCTATGAAACTGTGATGGGTGCACATGAAATTGCTTTTGACAAATTTACTAAATATGACGGTGTTTTCCGAGGTGTGAGTTTTGATCGTGCAGAATGGCAAAAGGCACTGCAAGGAGGTATGATCACTCCGCTACGCTATCTCTTTGATGCAAATGGTGCGACACAGCTAAATATGGAAGTGCGTGCACCTGTCTATGATGGAAAGGATGAAAAGGGTAAGCCGAAATGGAGATATGAAAATATGCCTCTGGGAAAGGCAATGATGGGACACCAAATTTTAGACATTCCGGCGTTTCGTCAAGAAGCAAAAGATCTGACGCCTGAGAGATGGGAAAAGTTGAAAGATGAGGGATGTAAGGTGAGAGGACAATATATTGTAGATGCTAATGGGGATAATGTAATTAATTATGACAGAGTTCAAGAGAATAAGACGCTAGCGTATAAACAATGGATGTTAATGAAATTAGCTGGAGACTTGTGGACACATATTGATCTTCATAGCACTGATTCTGCATATGGGATGGAGCACTATATGAACATCCTTGATGCTATAGCAGCACTTCCAGGCGATTTCGAGGGTAACGAATTTAACCTGCAGGAGGGCTATACTAACGACACCTTTTTCAGTAAAGAACAGATGAGATGGTTAAAGGACATCTCTGGGACAACAACAACAAAGCTTTTCTTTCGTCAATTCTTTAGGGATCTTTTTCAAGGAGATCCTAAGAAGCAGGACTCAAGGTTTGGGGAAGCATTTAGTATTATTATCGGAACAATCTTTAAAGGGTATTAACAGATATTTAGAACTACGTTTGAATATCGCGAATAATTAGGTTTATGCTCCTCCTCCGCCACGACGGTTCCTCCACCAGCGTTGTGGTCGAGCGTTTTGGTTGGCTTGTCGTTCATTTCGGCGTGTTTCTCGTTCGTTTCGGCGTGTATCTCGGTTTAGTGTTGGTTGTCTACCTTCATAAGCAGCCCCTGCATTTATTCTCTGATCTCTTCTCCACGCTTGATATCTTCCAACACCGGGAAGGTGGCCTGCAACACGTTGTTTCATTATTGCAAGACTACCTTCAGGACGACCATCAATAGAACTTCTTCTATTAAGGCCTTCCCATGTCTTTCGTCCTGGACTTGTTATAGCTCCTGCAGCAAATCCTATTCCTGCTGCAACAGTTGAGCCATACTTGCCTTGTCCCGTTGATTTCATTCGCTCTTTAATCATGCCTGGAATAGTAGGTGCAATCATAATGGCACCAAATCCTATAAATGCTGTAAATGTCGAGAGACTTGGATTACCTATAAGTGGTGGTACAAATACATTTTGTGGATTTAATGTCTGCGGAACTGCATCAACAATGACTCTTGCGAAGACCAACATGAATGCCACTAACGGAAACGCTGCTAGATTTGCAAAAATAATTCTTAACCATTTCTCAAAACCTAGTGGGCGGCCGGGGATAAGTCCGAAAACTATCCATAGCGGACCCATGATAACGAAGATTAAAAAGGTAACATAGGCTTTTATTAGTTCAAACCAGAGCCGGAAAAGCGCTATCAATAATGCAATTATAATAATAAGCTTTACAATTTGTTCGGTGAACCATAAGAAGAAACCTGTGACACAGCCACCGACATCCAAAAGACTACATCCTCCACCTATATGGAGGCCTAATAAATCAGCAACAATTTGTGTAACTAAATTGCCAAACGATGCGCTTACATTACTGGACAGACTTACAATTCCATTATCTATTCCTGCATCATCACATTTCCCCCTGAAAATAGTATTAGTAAAGCTTACAGGTTCGTCCAGGAGACGCTGATCAATAACTTTATTAATAGCTTGCGGGCCTGGTGGACAAAGTGCTATTTTGGCATTTGAAGTATTTGAAATAAAGTTTATTCCTGCATATGTTGCAGTCCACATAAGATCAATCATCCCCCCAGCTATCGCATACGAGAATGTTATGAGAAGAATTGCTATGATAACTCGTGGGATCTGATTTTGTAAGGTCATTACTGTTCGTGGATCAACTTTGAACCGTAGCATTATGCCGATGCCAATCGCAATAAAAAGAATTGTTAAGAGGGCATAGGCAAAATCTCGCAAATCTCTCCATAAATTAAAAATAGGATCCAATCCACAAAATCCATAGCCAAATGTCCTTGAGCAGGTATCCGTTCCACCTCCAGGAAGGGCGACCTTTGCTGCATATGTTGGTTTAACAATCCCGAAATTACTTGCCAGATAATTAATATATTGTGATGAACTGACCGCAGGAACATAAAGGGAAGAAATATATCCTGACATAACACCTAACGCGCCGCCTATCTGAGGTTGTGATTGAGCTTGTCCGAATGTTTGATTACCTGCTGGAGCCATTCCAATTTTTCCTGTCGTCGGATTAACTCCCAAACAAGGTTGTTGGGGATTAGTCGAATCAATTCCTGTCAATTGACACATAACTGCAGACATAACATTAATAAGCACAACCTGTGTATAGGTATCACGATTTTGAGGAACATTGGAATCCGTATTTGGTGTTAAGAAAGTGTTTGAATTGTTTGATGATTGCGTTATGGTTTGGGCAACGATAGGAGTAGGTGAAGGTTGAGTAAGTGTTTGTGCGTATGCTGGTCTTTGAAAAATAGCTACTATCAGCAGAAAAAAGAGTGCACTAAAAAGTATCCGGGCAGTAATACGCATAATTTCAGTTTGATTGATTTTTGAAAAGATGTCAAGAAGATGTAATGTAAAAAATAAGCTTCACAAATCATACATTTTGTATCATAATAAACCCTTGTATGAAAAAGATTATCATCGCCTGTGTTTTGTTCCTTTTTATTATAGTAATAGCAGTATATTTTTGGCTTCATAGCATTACAAAGAAGATTTTCATTACTCGTCCTAAAACTGAATCAACAGCGTCACTTAATTCAATTCAACAATCACTCGTGGATAAAACACCCATTACTATAGTGCTTCTAGGATATGGGGGAGGAAATCATGATGGTACATATCTCACCGACTCAATAATTGCCGTTCATATTGATCCAAAAACTCAAAAGGTATTTTTGATTTCTATCCCTAGAGATATCTGGGTAAAAATTCCAACTGATGCTGGCGGTGGAAATTATTCTAAGATTAATGCTGCATATTCCGATGGCCTTGATGATACAACCTACCCAAATAAAGAGCAGCAATTTTCAGGTGCAGATGGCGGAGGGAGATTGGCAGGATATGTTATACAGCAGGTACTCGGGATTCCTGTAAATTACTTTATTGGTATGGATTTTTCAGGATTTACCCATACTATTGATACATTGGGTGGAGTAGATATAGATGTTCAAACAGCGTTTGATGATTATCAGTATCCCATCGCAGGATCAGAAGATGCGACTTGTGGGTTATCTCAGGACCAGATTGCATCATTTTCTGCTGTATTGGCAAGTCCTAGTGCAAGCATTTCCGAGCTGGATGCATTTCCTTGTCGATTTGAACACTTACATTTTAGTACGGGTAAGCAGCATATGGATGGTATAACTGCCCTAAAATATGTCCGGTCACGACACTCATTGCAAGACGGTACGGATTTCGGACGCGCGCAACGACAACGTAATCTCATTGTCGCAGTAAAACAAAAAGTATTCTCAAGTTCATTTATCCCAGAGATTGTTCCATTTATGACATCATTAGGTGATGATTTGAGAACAGATTTAGCACCAGATGATGTTAAGACGTTCGTCCAAAATATCCAGACACTTAACAACTATCAAATAGTCTCCTTAGCCCTAACGGATCAAAATTATTTGGAAGACACTGTTGCAAGTGATGGGCAAGATATTCTTGAGTCCAAGGATGGCATAGATAACTGGACAAGTGTTCATAGGTGGTTGAACAATGAATTCGCGGGGAAAGTGCAGCCTGTTAGTGCAGTTATCCAAGTTGAGAACGGCACATCAACTGCAGGTCTTGCACAAATCGCGACGGATAGATTAACAACACAAAAGATGCAAGTTCTCACTCCGATAAGTGCTTCCACAACAACTCAACAAAAAACAGCGATTACCATTTATGATAAGGGAGTGAGTCAGTCGGTGATTAATGCACTGAAAAAGGAATTCGATGTGAATACTATACTATATAGTACATCCGATCAGACACAATATAATGTTCTTGTGATTGTTGGGAAAGAATACAACAAAAAAGAAAAAAAATAAGTTTGATCGTGCGGAAGATCGTGGACGATGTTCAAACCTACTACGCACAAAATAGTGATTTTTATATCCCCACCTTTGCTATGTTATGATAGGTAATATGCCTGATCAGCAATTATCTACTGAAGGAAAACATCCTATTATTCGTATTGGCGATACTGTGCATGGTCCCACTGGTTGGTGGACTCCAGCAGTGCATGAATTATTAAAGTATTTAGAAAAAGGTGGGTTTAAATACTCTCCACGAGTATTAGGTTTTGATAAAAGAGGAAGAGAAATACTGAGTTTTATTGATGGAGAATCGGGTAAGAGCGGATGGACTAAAATAATTACCGAGGATGGGTTGCGTAAATATGCAAAACTTTTGCGAGAATATCATGATGCCGTCACGGATTTTCGTCCTACAAATGATTCAGAATGGGCATACAGAAAAGGCGGAATAAAAAAGGGAGAAATTATCTGTCACGGAGATTTTGGAGTTTGGAATATCGTTTGGCAAAACGATGAACCAGTCGGTATTGTTGACTGGGTGGCAAATGGTGATTTGGAAGAAATTGAAAAACGGGCAAAGTGGACAGGGAATAACAAGCATTTATTTGAGTGATACACGTAATATATTAAGAGGTTGTCGATTTAACTAACGTTTTACTGAGATCAGCTTCTATTGTTTTTTGTTCTTTTGCTCGCCGTTTTTCAATCTTTTTTATATCCTCTTCAGGGGCTAATCTTTCCGGTATAATGCCACGTGCTAAAAGGGCATCTCTTGTAGCAGCACTGTTAGCAACTACCTCATGTTCAAGATGATCTCTACCCATCAAATTTTTTGTACGTATGTTGTGATCTGTCATTCCAAGAGCAAAACTCTTTGCTTTTAATTCAACATCAGTATCAAAATCTGCTAGAGCTCTGTCTTTGGGAATGCTTCGTCTTCTTTTTAAATCAACTGTATTAATTCCACCATATAAAGCTTCTATGTGCTTGTTTTTAAAAGTCGCAAATTCAATACTTTGTTTAATTCCTCGTCCATAAACCGTTCGTTCAATTTTTCTCTCGGTATCTCGTAGTTTGTTTCGTTCCTCAAGTCGTTTGTTTTCTATTGCCCGTTGCTCCCATATTTCTTGTCGGCGGGTCTGAACAGCAAAGTAATTTTGTGCGGCGGCGATTTGTGGTTTACGAGGATCGCCGTTTTGGGCAATAAGGTAGCATGCATATCGAGTTAGTAGCAAATCTTCAATAGCTCTTTTACTACCTGATCCTAAATCAACCATTTTCGTGACGTCCCGAAAATGGTCGTCAATTGATTGTCCCGTTTGAAGGCATGAATCTTGTGCTCGGTTAATAGCAGTTTTAAAGCTTTCCCACGTAGAATAGCCGAGTTGAGGCATTAACTCCCTTGCTGACCAATATTCAAGGTTCTCAGCTGTATTCTTTATTTGTTCCAAGCTTCGTTGCAGTTCCGTTAGGTCATCTGACATATCTCAATGATATATTACTTCAACCATATTTGCAATACCGAAAATGGTTGTTGCTCCATACCCTTTGTTATTGTTGAGCTTGAGCGGAAGACTGTGGACGATGTTCGAACTTTTTACGCACAAAATCATCAAAAATATTATATGCCAAACTTAGCGTAATTTCTAAGCCAACTTTTCTTTTTTATGTACTCTTTACTACTGTGATTTGACTTCGGGAGTAACAATTAGTAATTTTTTAATCTCCACTGTATTAGGGACATAAACATACTTTTTACCTGAAATGATTCTATCTATTAAATTTTTTTCAGTTAGATGGCTTAAATCTGTTCTGGCAGTTTCATATGAGATTCTGTAATGCCCTTTGTAAGAAGATAGATCTATTATTTTATCTTTATTGATATTAAAATCCTGCAATAGATCTATTTGTCTTTCGTTGTACTCTCTTAATTGTCCTGCTATTTTTTGTATTACTTTTTCTTTTGCAAGTTTCCGTTCGTAATGTTCTACAAAATCTTTTATGGAGAGAACAATAGCACGCAGCTTATAATGAATAAAATATGTTATATCATTATCATCATATTCTGAATACAAATATGCTTTATCATACTGCGTTTTTGATCTTTTTATTATTCTAGAAACTGATAAATACTGGAACATCCAATAATTATTCCTTAGCAGATACCAATAAAAGATAGCTCTTGCGGTTCTTCCATTCCCGTCGACAAAAGGGTGTAGATAGGCTAACCAAAAATGCAGTAAACTTGCTTTAATAACAGGATGCACAAAATCATTTTCTGATTCAGGCGCATTGGCATACTCTATTAATTTATCCAATTCGCTAGATACAAAATCTGCTTTTGGAGGAGTAAAGACTGTCTCACCAGTAAGTCTATCAACTACACCAATATAATCTTCGTCTTTTCTAAATCTACCAGAGTCTTGTTCATCATCTAGTGTCCCTGTTGTAATATTTTTTTGAATATCTATAAGCATGGATTTACTTAATTCTAAATCTTTCCAATCAAGCAATCTCTGCATTACTTGATAGTTGTTTATAATCATTTGCTCATCTCTCGTCCGTGCTTTTCTATTAGTAAGTAACATTTCCTTAGCTACTTTTCTGGATGTATTTGCTCCTTCTATTTGACTTGAGGCAATAGCTTCTTCTGTCAATCCACTCATTATCAGTTGGCTCCTTTGTGCGTTAGTTGGTTTTTCTGTATCAGAAGTTAAAAAACCACTTGTATTTGAGTCAATAAAACTCAATTTTTTATACATACCTTTTGTTAAGTTTATGAAAAAAGGTTTCTTGTCTATAGATGTTATTGGAGTAGATTCCGTGCTTATTTGTCTTGTAAATTTTAGATATGACCAAGCCTCTTCAGGTTTGAATCCCTTTGGCATTTTATAATGCATAAAAGGATCCCAATAAACATAGTCTTTATCAGCATTCTTAATTAAATCCTTCAATTCATCAGAAATTAAAGCTTTTTTAAATAAGTCTTGAGTCAAACCATTTCTCCAATTTGGTGGTTTTTTAATCATAATTTTAGCTACTAATTATCTACTAGTTTCTACTAAATTAGTAGTTGCAAGAGTATATCATACTTGCTACTAATTATCTACTAGTTTCTACTAAATTAGTAGTTAAGCTGTTGTAGAGGCTGGAATTATCATACAATAATGAGCAATAAAAAAATCTAAACGGGATTAATCAAGTCAGGATAATCATTTCGGGGATTTCTTGCATCACATCTAACTCACCTCAGCTATTTAATAGCATATATAAAAAGGTGTTTCTAATGACCTATGTAGAGATCGCCAGTCTTTTAAGACTGGTGGTGAATACATGCCCGTAGCGAAGTTATGCGAAGCTTGATGAAGCGGAGGTAAAAATGTCATGATTCACGGAATCATGACGTAGGAGTAAATTCTCCGTCATTTATGACGGAGATTCTATTAATATTACGACACTACTCATCTTTCTTTCGGTTGGATACGATTGCTCATGTTCCGTATAAAAAAATTAATTTCTAAATCGAAGTTAAAGCTTGAATGTATCCTTTCTAATATCAATTTTTGAAGCAAAATGATGAGCGGAGGGAGGGGGATTCGAACCCCCGGTCCCGCTCTAAAGCGAGACGGCGGTTTTCGAAACCGCTGCACTCGTCCACTATGCGATCCCTCCTTGATTTTTACGTCAATTCTCATAACGGAGAAGTGCTCGTGAGTACGATCCCTCCTAGGTAGTTATGAGTTATTGGTTATGAGTCACTAATTTTATAAGAATTTTATAATGTAGCTGTAAAGCTATCTGTGAACAATGATTATATAATACGAAGTAATTATATCGCATTTGCTTGACAAATGTAGACTTTTAAGGGAGGATATGAGTTATGACTGACGGAGAACAACAAGCACCAGGACCAAAAGACATAGGGAGGGCAGCGCAAGTGCCAGGAACACCTGATGCGGCTAGACCTGGTCCGGGAACACCGATTCCCGAAAAAGATGCACCTATTTTTGATCCTGCCGAAATTATGGAAAGAGATGCTCAGAGAAATGCATCAGCTTTCGAAGTAGCAATGGCTCATCTTGGAGAAGGAGATGCTGAAAAAGGTGCAGAGAAAATGGGAATATATCCGGAACATTTTAGAACTTATCAGACAGTTTCACAACAAATAGGGGAAAAAGTACTACTCTCTCCTGAAGATGAGGCTATTATTGTAAGCGAACTGGAAAAAGCTACTACATCAACCATCCCAATGAGGCGTGAATATTTAAATGGAATGATTGACTCGTTTCATCCGCAATTGGATGAAGAAACGAAGGAAAGAGTATTAGAATATGTTCCTCCTATGACAGAGGAGGAAAAAGGAGGAGATAAAAAAATATTTCCAATAGATCATGCACAAGCTCTTGTGGAAGCAGAAGATACTGCTGGAGCAGCTGAAGCAATGGGTATCCCTGAAGAGCAATTTAAAACGTTTCAATCTGTTTCCGAAGAAATATTGAAAGATCCAGAACAGATAAATGAAGAATCGATTATAAGAGCGTTGAAACAGTCTGATGAATCTGATACTCCAATGAGACGAGAGCGACTAGAAGAATTCCTTGATGCATATCATCCGGAATTGGATAAAACCGTAAAGCAAAGGTTATTAGAGAGTGTAAAACCCATGACCGAAGACGACAAAGCTAAAGACCATGAGTTAAAAGATAAAGATAAAACGCCTGTCAACGCAGAGGAAATACAAACAGGAATTAAAGGCATAACCGATGAACTGGAGGCCACGTTAACAGATCCTAATCTTAATCTTACTCCTCAAGAGAGAGCAAAAATAGCAGCAGTACAAAAGAGGTCTAACAGTTTGTCTGCTCGGATTACTGGATTGTTCCAAGAGGGAGAAACAGGAAGAGTATGGGCGAAAAGGATTGGAAAAGGCTTCTATTATGCGTTCCTTGCAGCGTTTATTCTTATTTTGTTAGAAATGAATGCTATTCATAGAATGGCAGGTAGACAAGGTAATCGTTAACCTTTAAAAAATAGTATGACAAAAAAGAGGTTTATCATTAAAGACAAAAAAATAAGAGCGCTTTTGAAAAATGGGGGTAGGAAAGGCGCAAAAAAAGATTTTTATGAATTATTAAAACGCGCGGTTATATCAGACTAGTTATTCTCCCTCATCATCCACAGCTTCTTGCTTCTGAACAACTTTTATTTCAAACTTATTAAAGAAAACCCATTTACGTTCGCGATATTCTTTTTGTTCTACTTCTTTTAGGAGATCTCCATCGTTTTGCTCCATAAGTAACCGTATATTTTTTCGCATTCGCCATGCTGTCTTGTAGGTAACTCCGAGCTCTCGTTGGAGTTGTTTAGTTGATAATCCATCTCTGGTGTGTGTCATAAGAAAAAGGGTAAGGAACCACAGTCTCAGTGGAGTAGGTGATTTTTCAAAGAGTGTTCCTGAGAGCGGGTATACATGGTTTCTACAGGATATGCATGAGTAGGCAGCTCTACCTCGTAGTTTGTAATGTCTTGTTATAGTATGACATCTATTGCAATAGATGCCGTTGGGAAATCGTTGTTTACTTATTTCCTCAAGGCAAGAGGCGTCATCAGGAAAATTGGCAAGGAATTGAACAAGAGAAAATTTGAGGTCCATAAAATTATTATATCGAGCCTATTTACGTGTTGTCAAGGGATAAGTATTGAAATTGCCTATTGACGCATCTGCAAATTATTGTCTATAGTTAGATTAATCTTTCAAATCTTTATGAGAAATCGCCTAGCTCTTTATTTGGATTACGCAATCACCTTTCTGCTCTTCATTGTTGCTGGATTGACCCCACTTGTTTTCTTTAATCAGATGACTGAGTTTTATGAGATGCCAAAAATGGTATTTCTTGTTGTTTCTACAGTGCTTCTTCTTGGTCTTTGGATTTTCTCTTGGATAGTAAAGGGAAGAGTTGTAATTACCAGATCTCCTTTAGATTGGCCTCTTATCTTTTTATTGATAGTCGTTCTCATATCAACATACTTTAGTAATTCTCGTTATGAGGCAATATTTGGTAACTTCCCACGGGTTCACGGATCTGCTGTCTCATGGGTTATCTATATACTATTATACTTCGTAACTGTTTCTCATCTGAAAGATTTAGCCAAAATAAAAATGTTCTTAAATGTTCTTTATGGAAGTGCAGTTGTGGTAGCTGCTTTGACACTCTTATCATTCTTCCACATATTCTTGCCTTTTGATTTTGCAAAAGCTGTCAACTTTACTCCAACAGGTTCAACGTTCTCGACTATTGCATTCTTAATGCTGCTCCTTCCTTTACCTATCCTTTCTATCATCACACCTAATAAATTTATGCCGTTACCATTGGCTGTAGTCCTAGCAATCTTATTTGGAGCAACAGTAGCATTGACAGGTTCAGTTCCAAGTTTGATAGTTCTCTTAGTCGCATTTGCTCTTTGTTTCTTCCTTTCAAAACCGCATCAAGTAAAAAAGACATTACCACTCTTCTTGGTGACTGTTGTAGTAGTTGGTTTGACACTTGCGCTTGCCTATGTGCCTTTCTCAGGTAACTCATTGCAACAATTGGAAGCAAATTTCCCTAAAGAAATTCAACTACCTTTCGTTGAATCATGGAAAGTATCAGTTTCATCTTTCAGAGATGCTCCTTTCTTCGGCACAGGTCCATCATCATATCTTTTCAACTTCACAACGTACAAACCTGCAGAATTTAACCTTCTTCCATTCTGGAACTTCTCTTTTGACACTGCATACAATGAATACCTGCAGGTTTTGGGAACACTCGGTATATTCGGATTCTTAGCAGTAATTTACTTCGTCATCGTTATTATCGTTAACAGTTGGAGGAATCTTGCAATCGACACTCAAGATTCGCGCCAAGACAATACTCACGTACTTTTGCCCGCAATGGCAATGAGTGGACTCCTTTCAATAGTCCTGTTTGCAATACATGCGTCGACAGAAGTATCAATTGTAGCTACCTTCTTCGTACTTGCAGTATTGATGATGGCTCAAAAATCCATTAGAGAGAGAGTAACAGAATTGTCTTTGGGAATTAAAGCATCAACTGTTGATAATAGACAAATTGATCTATTCCCTGTAATTCTCTTTGTTGTCTACGTTATTGCTGCGGTCGCCGTTCTTTACAATACTGTTACTATGGTCGCAGCAGACTACAATCACCGACAAGCATTACTGACAGCAAACACAAATGGCGCACTTACATATCAATATTTGCAAAGAGCTGAATCTCTTAATCCACAAGTTGATCTTTATAGAGTAGATATGGCGCAAACAAACTTCGCACTCGCAAATGCTATCGCAGCACGAGCAAAACCTGCACAAAACGGCAAAGGATTGTCATTAAGTACACAGGACAAACAAACCATTCAAACACTTCTTTCACAATCTATCAGTGAAGCACGAGTTGGAGTTGTCTTAAGTCCACGTTCTGCTCGAAACTGGGAAGTATTAGCTTCAATCTACCGTAACATCTCAGGCGTAGCACAAAACTCACTTGCCTTCTCATTGAGCGCATACGGTCAATCAATTCAACTTGACCCACTGAACCCTACTTTGAGATTGGATGTTGGTGGAATCTATTATGTAACAAAAAATTACGATCAGGCTATCAGATTCTTCACTGACGCAGCTAACTTGAAACCAGATTACGCAAACGCATACTACAACTTGTCAATCGCTTACAGAGACAAAGGCGACTTGCCTGACGCATTTGCTGTCGCAAACCAAACAGTCGTACTCTTGCAAACAAACCCAAACAGTCCTGACTACAAAACAGCTGTCAAGTTACAAGCTGAGCTGAAAACAGCAAACGCAAATGCACAAAAAACAGCTGCATCAGCACAAAAATCTACAGCAGCTCAAAGTAACAGTGCGTTGCAAAACCCAAACTTGCCAAAAGTTTCTAACTTAGACAATCCTCCATCAGTAACACCTGCACCTTCAGTCAAACCTAATCCAAAAGCAGCTGTACCACAAGTTACCCAAGCTCCTGCTAAGAAATAGTTGGCTGACACAAAAGTTGCAATCCTTATAGTATATATAATAGTATAGATAGTACTACCCACTCCATGAATGCTCGAAATATCTCTTTGGGAATAACTTTTTTAGTAATTTTGATTGCTATAATAGGTGTATTTTATTTTATCAACAAGGCCACAAGCGATTCCTTAAATGCAGTTATATCCAATCCTTTAATGAAGAGACAAGTTGTACAAGTCCCTCTTGGTATGAATAGTACTAAGCAACCAAGCGTTGAGGCAACCAAACTTCCTGAATTTGTTTTTAGTTTGGCTGACAGAAAATTTGACTCACTTGTCACCACTGCATCCGATCATCTCAGCCAGCTAGCAAACGCAACTATTGTGAATACTGCGTATGGTGCAAATATTAAAGCAGATATTCGTGTAGATAAAGAAAAAAGAGAATTGATTGTCAGACCTCAAGATATCCCTAATTTTAAACCTGGTTTGTATAAATTAAGCCTCAAACTCCGCTCGATTGAGGGAACAGTTAATATTAATCAGGATTTTACTTGGGGCGTGATTGCCGTCAATACCAATAAAGCCACGTACAAATCTGGTGAGACAGCAAAAATCGGTATTGGTGTTTTGGATGATAAAGGCAATACTCTTTGCAAAACCGGGCCTTTTAATAGAGTAGATGCACTCAGTATGGTAATCATTGATCCTCAGGGGAATCAGACAAATTTTTCCTTAAATGATAATACTATCAAGGATAGTGGAAAGTGTGGGCATAATACGGTAACTAACGAAGCAGATTTTCAGTCCAGCTATACTACAACGACACCCGGAATTTATCAGATGAAAGTGATCGCGACAGTGTATGGAAGAACACGACAGATTGAAGATTATTTCAAAGTTGACTCCAATGTGCAATTTGACGTAGAGAGAACAAGTTTCCCAACGCGTATTTATCCGGAAGCACCATATGCTGTGACATTTACAGTAACTACAGATCAAAATTATCAAGGAGAAATTACAGATATTGTACCTTCTTTTTTTGGGATTGAACATATAGATAGCGATGGACAAACTCAAAAAGACGGTAATTTCACTAAAATTGTTTGGAATGCAAATCTCACTGCAGGGCAAGCGCAGACATTTACCTATTTTATTAAATTCCCTATGATTTCGCCTGAATTTTATTTGATTGGTCCGATACAAATAGGATCATTCCAGGAAGCCAGGCAATGGCAAATTGCCTCTGATGCAATCAATTCCGATTCAGGACTATTTACCGCGGAAGATAATACAGGTTCGCATACATGGTATAGAACGTGGACAGGTACAGCATGGAATCCAGCTCTCGGAACAGCCCCAAATTCCATGTCGGCAGTTCCTCAGGATAGTCGCTGGTTTAAAGAGGTCAGTAGTCCAATAACAGGGGAAAAATTAGTTGGTATTGAAGATAATACCGGAACCGATATTTATGTTTTCAGGTGGGATGGTGCGACTTGGAATTTGGATATTACTATGTCGACAACCATTGCTGCTGCAAACAGTCAATATATGGATATTGCATATAATCAACTCTCAGGTAATGCCATGTTGGTTTATTGCGATAGTACTCAGACACAAATACATTATGATAGAAGAATTAATGGAACCTGGGATCGTTCAGGAAGTTTTGCCTCATCAGTACCATCAGCTTTAGGAACTGCTACCACTCAAAAAACCTGGGTCAGAATTCTTCCTCAAACTAATTCCGATAATATGCTCATTGGATATCTTGATTCTGGAAATCGTGTAGGCGGTTTTATCTGGGATGGTGATAATAATGCTATCATTTCAGGAAGTGAAATTGTAGATAATGCCGGAACAACAACATCGGGGAATGCTCATGAAGCTTTTGCTATGGCATGGGAAACCAATGATCAAGTCCCAATGATTATGTGGGCAAATGGAAGCACATCAATTACGTACAGACGTTTTGTCAGTGGATCGTGGTCTGCAGAATCGACAACAGGCTTGACCGGATACGCTGCAAATGTCGACTGGGTCAATGCGGCATCTGATGATACCCCAACTAGTAATAATATTTCTATTGGTTCTCAAAATACCGGTGCTGCAGGTACAGTTGGCTGTGACTTTGCTATATGGGATGGGTCAGCCTGGACTAAAGGCTCAACAACTACCTGTACA
The DNA here is from genome assembly GCA_041691355.1 of bacterium. Classification (GTDB taxonomy): domain Bacteria; phylum Patescibacteriota; class Microgenomatia; order Levybacterales; family UBA12049; genus JACDET01. The sequence goes on from JBEPUU010000003.1 coordinate 22,444, forward strand.
ACGGATTCATTTACTCGCAATATCAATGTCGCATGGGAGCATGCTACGGGTAAAGCCGTATGGGTATATGTTGCGTCTGCTGCTCCGAAACAACTGACATACAGAACATGGACTTCAGGTGGAGGCTTTAGTAGTTCTGCAACCATTTCCGGAACTGAAAGTAATAATATCAAAACCGTTGAACTTTATTCTGATCCTAATACGGTTAGCGTTATGTGTATTATTACAACAGTTGATCCGTCTGCACCAGCCAATGACGAAACATTTGACACTGAGTGGAATGGATCAGGTTGGACTGCATTACCGACTGTGGATACAAGTTCGATCTTTGCTGCTGTTGGAGGTGCTGCTGATGCTCATCCAGAAGAAGCATTCGGTTTTGGGTTTGATCTTAATTTGGAAACGCAGGCTGCATATCGTTGGTTCGATGATTTACCCGGCAACAATACTAGTGTCAGTACGGCATTTGCCCCACAAAATACAGCATATACTCTTACCACTGCTAATCAGAAATTCCGTCTACGTATGTTATTGTATTATCCTGATTCACTCAGTTCTGGCGCAAGGTCATATAATCTACAATATGTTGACCCTGGAAGTGGGACTTGTGCGAGTCTGGGTGGAGATGGGAGTCCTGCAGGTTGGAGTAATACCCCCAATGTAAATGATGCCAGCTCTACTATTGCTTACTATGATAATACATCTGTTGCCAGTGGCAGTGCTATTACCACCAATGTCGGTCTTGATCCCTCATTTAGCGGATCTACTTTGGTAGGACAGACATATAATGAACAAAATACATTTACCACAAACGCGGCTGTCGCAGGTACCAATGTTGGTGAATTTGATTTCTCTTTGATTGATAAAACCACATTTGGTCGTATTGCACATACGTATTGTTTCAGGGTAGCTAGAAGTACAGGTGTTGTTTTAAAAGTTGATTTCTATCCGCAAATCACCACGGCGGCGCTCAATGATGTGCTTATACAAGGAGGTTCAAAAATTCAAGGTGGAACAAAGATACAATAAATTCTTCTATCTCCATTCTTGCAGAACGATTACAGTCATAGTACTCTATTTTTGAATTAGTATATCCCCTTAATTTACTGGACTTTATTCCCCTCACAGATCTTATATACAAATCGTATAGACAAGGTAGTTAAAAAGTGATGCTAGCATTAATTAACTATCCACCCTCTTTCGCGTAAGCTTCGGAGGGCAAGCCAGTTTCTAGTTCACAATCCACCAGTTTACTTTCAAGTCTTCGGCTTGTGGGTTTGCCATCTTGATGACGAATGTGTTCTTACCGATCTTTTGTGTTGAGATTGCAACTGGTGTTCCTATAGGTGTTGCAAAGATCTTTGAATTCTTCGTCAATGCACTTGTTGTTGCAATCGTTTGTGTGTCACCTGAGTGAATTGTAATTGTTCCAAGTGATGCTCCTAAGACATCGCTTGTGTCGATGTTGAATTTCTTCGCTGTGATTTCTCCCTTTGAAACAAAGTTACCATTTGTGTCGACTTTGATCTTCCCATTGAGAATATCAAGTCCGCCTGCTCCTTGGCTTTGTAACTTAAGATCTCCAACTGTGTTGATACTTGCGTTGCCACCTGCATCAAGTCCTTGGATTGTCATAAGTCCTGCAGTTATGTTGCCGGTTACTCCCAAGTTAGTAAGGGTTGTGTTGCCAAAGACATTTAGGGTTCCTGAAATTGTTGCATCTTGAGATGAGAGAGCATTGCCGACATTGATATTGAGAAGTTGTATCTCAAGATTTGAGATTTGGTCTGACAATGTAGAAAGTGCAAATGCACCTTCAGATGATGCAACTGGAACTGATGATTGAGCTCCATTTTGTCCGTTGGCAAGTTGTCCAGAAAGTGTTGCGATTTGTGATTTGAGAGATGAGATCTCATTTTGGGTCTCTTGTAATGAAGACGTTGTCTTTGTCTCAAAAGTTGAGAGATCTACTGTCTGTGATTTCAAGTCATTAACAGCAACTGTCAATTGTGATGTGCTAAGTGGTGTCCCATTTACTGCAAGGTTACCACTAGCCGTGAGCGTTACAGTTGGGTCAAACCATCCGACATTGATTGAGACGAGCAATTTGTGTGTTGGGTTACTTGGATCATATGATTTGAGTGCACGTCCAATGATTTGACCAGCAGTTGTTGCTTTAATTGCTTTACCAGGCTCAGTTGATGAGAAGGTGATTGGGTCACCGGATTTGATAGCAGTACTATCTGATGCAACATTTACTTCAAGCTGTCCGATAAGTCCAACCAAGATGTAGTCTGGGTTATTTTCATTTCTGCCAGCGCCGACAAATGATGCGTCATTTGAAAGGATTCCCAAGAGGCCGTTACTATCATTTCCACATTCTTCAACTCCGCCGTCTGGTGCGTGACAGATAATATCTCCAGTGTTGAAGGTTGCTGATGGATTGGATTTCTGGAAGTATTCTGCAAAGTCTCCGCCGTTGCCATCAAAGGTAACAGTGTTGGATGTTCCATTTCCCCTTATAGATCCAAGTGTGTCTCCGTTGCCGTCAACGAAGTTGATGAATTTGTTTGTTGCAGCAGGTGATGTCGTGCCGAGTTTGATTTGCAGTCCAACTGATGTTGCATCACTTGATTCGTTGTCGATTTGTGCAACAGCGGAGGAAGTAGCATCTTTTATGTCGAGTTTGTAATTTGGAATTGATGTGCCAATTCCGACCTGACCCAATTCATTAACTGTTATCGCAGATGATGATCCGGAGTAGGTACTGTTAATTCCTGACAAGATGTTTGTGACTTTGCCATTTAAGTTGGTCAGTGCTGCTGTTGCAGATGCGAGTTGATCGGTAAGACTACTGACAAGACTGTTGGTCTGTGTGATTTGTGCGGAGTTGGATGCGGATTGTACCAAGAGTGAATTGTTACTCGTTGCCAAATCAGTAACTTGTGATGACAATGCAACTGTTTGTGCTTCTACAGCAGAAAGTGATGCTTGTGTATCAGACTGTGCTCCAAGCAATGTGTTGATTGTTGTTGAGAGGTCAAGGTGGTTTGCATCGGTTCCGGAATTGAGAGCATCACCAACTTGTGAGAAGGTTGAAGGATTCAATGAATTCTCGATAGAGGAGAGGAAGGTTGTGTTGATATTGCCAATTTGAACTGTGTTAGATGTAAGTCCTGGAACTGACAAGTTACCTTGACCATCAAAGGTCAATTTGGAAAGCGCATCATTTGGATCTGCATAACCAACACTGACAAAGACAGTAACTTGTCCAATACCTGTTCCTGAGTAGTCTTCAAGTGCTTTTCCGATGACGGTTCCAGGATTGGTTGCTTTGATGGCAACACCGGCAACAGTTGATGTTGTAAGATAATCTCCGGCATGGATGACACCATTGGCAGTTGAGACATTGACTGGTACACGTCCGGCAAGAGCGACTGGAACTTTCGGATCAGGGATTGAACCATCATCAAGAACATATCCTGGATTGGTTGAAACAACACCGATAGCTGATTGATCCATAAATGTTGTGGACGGTGCAACTTGTGCAGTAGTGTTGCTACCACTTTCTACCGAAATCACATCACCAGGTTGTGGGATATTATTTGGATCGGCAGGATAGTCCTCAGCGTAGTCAAGGCCTTGACCTGTGTCTAATTCTGTAATACGGACACCGTCAAGATTGACAGTAGCATTGGTACATCCTGCCCCAGCAGCAGTACAGGCAATATAAAAGTGGACTCTTCCCCATGTGGAAGTATTAGTTACACCTACAGCAGCTATACCTGTTCCATATTTCACCCAGGAGGTAGTCTTGGCAAGAACATCCGCAGGAGCAGTAGGTAAGTTAGAAGTATCAGACTCACAATTTCCTTTTGAGGTATATCCGTCAACATAAGCTCTCACTGTCGGTCGAGGAGTTCCCGTTACTTTAGCATAGTAATCGAGTGTATATGATCCAATTAATCCTGACAATGGTATACACGATGAGTAAATCGCAGTCGAATTATTTGAAAGTACTATTTTAACTGATGATGCACCCTTTACCGGGCTTGTTGTGTCTTGTGTGATCGTCGCTGAATTCGTAGCAGCTTTATACCAACCATCGGCAAATCCGCCCAGCACGTTTGATTCAAATCCTGCATTTGGTATCATACTTCCTTCATCACCGATAGCATTTATTACAGCACCACTTCCATTACCAGATGCACCACTTCCAATTGAAGTGAGTGTATCTCCTTGGAAAAGTACTGAACCATTATTTGTTACCCGAAGTCTCGTTTGTCCACTTGATGATGCGGTGAAGATATCACCAGCGCCAGAGTTGTTGACAACAAGTGCTGCGAAAGAGGATTGAGCTGAAATAGTTGCAGCAGGAGCTGTTCCCAGACTACCGGAGATATTGGTCGTTCCTGCAGATAGCTTCAAGATACCAGCAGTGTGGTTGTCGATCGTTGCATTATTTTGTAGATTAATATCGGTGAGAATACTGTTTGAAGAAATATTGATACCATTTGTAATATCACCTGACGTTCCTGATCCAGATATTTGAAGAGCATTTGTTACAGCACCTGCTACGGTAGATGAATTTACCAGACATAAGAGACAGCCAATTTGACCTGAACCAATACTGGCATTAGTTGAATTATTAATTCTTAATCCATCGAGTGTGCCACCACTTGCAGTCTTAATCACAGTAAGGTTCTGTCCATATTGTGTACCTGAATTTGCGGTCATTGTGTAATTTTCAGTGAATCCAACATTGCTGGCTGTACCGGATTTTGCATCCAAATCAAATGCACCGCTAGTAAGTGAGCTGAGTGTGTTTGGTGTAGAGAAAGCATCAATTTTAACAAAGTCAGCAGCAGGTAATGTCCATGTTGTGGCACCAGCTTGAGTCATTTGCAGGAAGGTTGATCCTGCACTTTGGATGTTAAAGTTACTTCCAGCACCAGCAAGATTGAGGTAGACTTGATTACCTGTTGGTGGTTGTATTGTGATATCTCCAGTTCCACTTCCAATAATTGTTGTACCACTTGGTGCTTGAAGTTGGACATTCCCATTTGCAAATGACGTAAGTGACGGATCGGTTCCTGCACCAGATGTAGCCAAGACAATGCTGCCGTTGGTTGATCCATGCAGTCCAACATTGATCGTTGGTGTGCCGCCTGCTATATTGACGAATCCGATCTTAGCAGATGCAGATGCTGTTCCACCAAGGAGCAAATCATCGGTAATGTTGGAAGGGGAGAGAGCTCCGGACAATCGTTGGAAGTAGCCAACAACACCTGTTGTAGAACATGTTTGACCACTTACACAGACAGTACCGGATGCATCAGGAAGACTGATTGTTCTTATAGCAGTTGCGAGTGAGTTAAGTGTTGTCAGGAAGTTTGATCCACCAGTGAATTGGAGGTTTCCATTGTTGTTAACAACAAATTTGGTAGATCCACTCTTACTTGCAGCGAAGAGATCTCCACTTCCATTGTTGTCCAGAACCAATCCAGCAAACGATGTCTTTCCAGAAATTGATGCAACAGGCGTTATCCCTGATGTTCCTCTTAGATCAAGTGTAGCAACAGGTGTTGTTGCACCAGTACCGATACCAACTCTCTGATCAGTTGTGTCAGCAAGTAAGAGGTTGGTTGAATTTGCAGTTTGTACTGCGAATGCATTTGTGCTGTTCGTTTGGTTTCTCACTGTAAGCTGACCTGTTTGGCTTAATTGGAAGAGAGCATTTGCAAAGTTGTCGCTGTTCCCACCGATAATTGAAGCATAAATACCGATTTCATCAGTACTTGTACCGTTTGCAGCACCATTACCTGTCCATGGAGTAGTCCATGTTCCTGTCGTTATACCCGATCGGTATATTGTATTTCCTGAAGCAATGCGTCTCTTAAATGTAGAGGTATCATTGGTCTCAACTGCCAACCAGTATGTTGTACCTGATGTGACATTAATTGGTGTATCAAGTGAAAGAGTATTCCAGTTGATACTACCTGGCGTTGGTGTTGAGACAACAGATGATCCTGTATGTTGACCAAGAAGTGTGGTTGGTGTTCCGGCACTATCAGCAAAGATAGCAAGAGAGTATGTACTGCTTCCATTTACTCTGGTGTCGAAGGCAACGTTAATGGATGATATCGTTCCTGTTGCAGTCGCAGTGAATTTGGTTGCTTGTACTTCTGTTGCATTAGAATCCGTACTTCCTGGTGCTACTGAACTGTAGTCTTGACCAAGAGTGGTTGTTCCACCAGCGGCAACGAAGGAATTAATGGTAAAGGTGCTTGCATTGGCAGCATTCAATCCGACATAGAAATTGGTAGCAGCTGAAGCAAGTTCCAAACCTGTATTTCCAGTTCCCGCTTGTTGAAGTAACAACGGTAATGCATTTGTTGCTGTATTATTAATTGCTACGTTAAGTGATCGTGTTGGAATTGCCGTTCCGATTCCCACGTTTCCTGCGTTGGTGACGACAAACTTCGTTGCTCCACTCTTACTGGCTGTGAACAGGTCCCCTGAGCCATTATTGTCAACAAGTAGTCCTGCAAAGGTGGTCGATCCTGATACTGAAGCAACTGATTGTGTTGCATTTAATCCTCTCACATCAAGTGATGAAGCAAGTGGACTAGTTGTCCCAACTCCCAACGCACCTGCGAAGTAATTCGAATATGTTGAAGAATTATAAATTGAGAAGTTACCTGTTGGTATAGCGTTACCAAGAAGAAGATTAATATTATTGGTTCCAAGCGTTTGATTAACAACTTTGATTCCTACATTATTGGTAAAT
>JBEPUU010000004.1:0-23590 GCA_041691355.1 bacterium
TAATATATATTTACTAAGACTGAACCAACTCCATTAACGATAGAAGTATCTACAACACTTTTGTCATAGTTCTCTTTAAGAGGGTCGAGTGGTATATGCATGATCTTTCTGACTTTTGAAATATATCTTTCAAAATATTCATCTAATTCTAACAGCTCTATAAAGTTCTTCTCTTCTTGTGTGAACTCGATGTTATTAAATCCTTCGGGCATTCCAAGGTTACTTATTTTTATTCTCATAATTTATGTAATTATATCAGGCTCAAGATTAATCTCGAAACCAAATAGAAAAGTCTTATATAGTAAGCTCATAATATGAAATGAGTTAAAGGACAAATTTTTATTGTTATCAGAAGCTTTAAATCAAATCTAGTATAGAGACAATGTATTGTTGTCCTTAAATTACGTCTCTTTATTCAAAAGTATAGGCCTATATCAATGAAGTAGTTAAGAGATCAGTTATTATTTTCAGCCTCTAGCTTACAACTCCCATCACCAAAGTACACTGTTATCTTCCTTGGAACATTTGAAAAAGGATTGTATCTTTCTCCTTTACTATTCACAAAGTTCATCATTCCAATAGTAACTTTCTGACCAGCTGGAATAGTCGCAGAATAGGTGTAACCACTTACTATGATGCTTCCATTAATATCTATCGTTGCTTGTGTCCAGTCAGTCATGCCATTGTTAGTTATTGATACTTGCGTATCATTGAGTCCTATACTTCCATTAAGCCTACAAGGGGTTGGATAGGGTGTTTCAGTCGGTGTTAGAGTAGATGTGGGCTCTGGAGCGAGAGGTGGTAATTTCTTATCAATTCCAGTTACTTGTACTATAAAGCCAAATAAAAAGAATGTGAATAGCAGAATACCTACGATCTTTGCTACCCTTATAAGAAGACGAGATCTACTAGGATTAGTAGGAGAGACCCTAGGATGATCTAGGACAGACTTACTTCTCAATTCGTGTCTATACTTCTCTTCTTCTCGCACTTTTGCTCTGTAAGCTTCTTCCTCTTCTAACCTTTTTTTATCTTCACTAGTAAGTGCCATAGTTAGTTATTGTATGCATCAGCTACTTGCCATACCCAAATAATTACTCCAGGAATAACAAGAAAGACTAGTCCAATTCCCACTCCAAAGAAACAAAGAACACCTTTACCCACCTGTCCTTTTATAATTTGACCAAGGCCAGGAATAAAGAAGGAAAGAAGAGCTGGAAGTCCATGCTTTGCCTTACCACTCTGAATGCTGCTGTCTTTATAAGCAGTTGTACTTATATGTTTCTTTTCTTCTTCTTCAATTCTTCTTTTTTGTTCTTCAGTAAGAGCCATTGTTAAATTATATGGCGTCCTACGCATAAAATAAAGCGGCAATTTAGCGTGTGGCGCTATACACTTTTAAGGCTACTTCCCATAGCGTAATAGTATGGCAAGTAGAATAAATTACAAATTAGGACGCATGATTGCTCAGATTAGAAAGCAAAGGAATTTGACTCAAGAAGATCTTGCAGAGAAAGTTGATCTTCATTACACAACGATTAGTAGAATTGAAACAGGAGAGAGTGACCCACCTGTCTCAACGATTGAAAAGATTGCACGTGCTTTGAAAGTCCCACTATCTGAGCTATTTAGCTTTTAGTCGATTTAGAAGTTGGTTATTACGATGTTATAATCAGCTCATGGATAGTGAATGGTTATCAAATATAGATGATCTTAGTAAATTGATTGAAGAACATGATCGAGAGTACAAAAAGCTCAATCCTCCAGACTTCACAACACATTTCAACTACATAGAATTCCTTGCAAAAGCAACTACAAATATTAAGTTAGAGTCTACAAAAGAACTCACAAAAGAAATCAAGAAAATCGAATCAATTGATAAAAAGGTAAGATTGATAAAATTGACTGTTGAAAATCTAGATTATGAACAGTTTGCCATAACTAAAGAGCCTGAATATGCAAAAGTTTGTATTACCTGGATACCTGTTAAAAGCTACTACCTAATTTTCAATTTAATGCTCCTTCTCAAATACTTACTATCTGCTGAAGAGAAATCGCTCGATAGTACACACGGTTATTTACTAAATGATTTTACTAGATGTCTTAGTAGTGGTGTATTAATCTTCTCGGAAAAAAAGTTCAATAATGTTCACACCTGCGAAAAAGCACAAGCTTGGAAATCAACACTTACATCAAACAATCTTAAAATTAATTATGACGCGGATACATTATGTCTCCAACTAATTAAGATACTAGCACGGTACAAAGAAGATGAATATAAAAGAAGAAATAATATTCCTAATATTAAAAAGAAGCACAATAAAGAGAAGGTTATAGAATTTAGACAAAGGAACACTATTTGCTTATTTGAGTTCTTCTATTGGTACAGAATTAAAGCCAATTATCGTGATCTAGACTTTTTAGATCAACAAGTTGAAGATGAAAAGTTTGCCAAGTACTTCACGAATTACTACAATCTTACGATGAATATGTATAAGGCGCTAGTAGTTCTAATAAATGACTTATCGCTTACTCGATTTCATCAAACGATATTATAGACTTATATCTCTGTTATTAGATTAACTCTTTAATTCTCTCAATTACTTTTTCTGTAAATGTTCCTAATTGGTTATAGTCCTTGTGTACAGATATTCTTACTCCTCGTGCAATAGCAGCTTCGTTATATGGAGGAACAGATGAGATTGCTATTACATTATCCACTCCAATTCTTTTGATATCAAGTGCATGAAATGACCCACCAGCCTTACAGTCCCTGTCGAGAAGTACAATATCAAACTTAGATTCAGTCTTATTAATGTATTCTTCTACTTGGGTATATTCTGAGAGGATCGTTACAGCTATATCTTGAGGTTCTTTTTGAGTAAGTAATTGTTCTTCTAGCCCGTGGAGTTTCTCAAGAAGTTTGGAAAGCGTTTCTAAGTCATCTTCTAAGATCAAGATACGAATATGTTTCATAGGGATAATGCATTAAATAAAGATACTATTGGGAGTATACGGCATCATCCTTATCCGTACTAGCCATATCAATTTATTAAATTATTCTGTTCTTATTACCATTATTGCGAAGGATGCTCTTCGTAACAGATCGATGTTAGATACGGGGGGATCATAATTGACAATAGTATTGTCAGAACAGGCCATGTCACTGGCATATATTAGCTCCTGCCAATCTTCAAGATAAGATTGCCTATATTGTTCATTTGGCCAATAAGCCACACTAATAAAAAGCTTGCCCAATTGCAGTATTACTTTATAGGAGCCAAGTGTGTCAATGCTTGAAGGTGGCTGTCCTGATTCTGATATGTCAGCCCAAGCTCCACTTTCACACCATCCGAATTTTTCTCGACATGTAAGTTGCTTTGCGTATGTATGGACGAATGCAGGAATTATATTCTTTCTTAGAGAGCGAAAATGCTCAATTGGTATTATATTATAATATGCACTAGCTGCATTAAGCATAAAAATAGTCTTAAGACTCCATTTGGAGAAGATATATCTTTCTTCTGTTGTAAGAGCGTCAAGAGCCTTTTTACCAGTTACAAGAGTACTTAATAATGGCGTAACAGCATTCTCTAATTGGCTCATCCATCCGTTATTACACTTTGCACATATCTTTTTTCTATAAAAAGATTTTAATGGTGTTCCACCTCTACTCTTTAGTATTTGATCGTGCTTATTGTCAAGCATTATGGGGGCTACTATTTCATGTTCAATATTCAAATATTTTTGCAACCATTGTGGAATCACATGCTCTTTTGTGAACGGCCCTTTACCTGAGCAACCCATGCATTCTTTAATCTCCGAATTAATAATTTTGTCCTTTTGATGGTAGGGATATATATTCATAACTAATATATTAGTGAAGTTATGTATATGTATAATAAGACTATATAAAGGAGTGTTCAAGTACAGAGATTGCTGTTAACTAGGGTTGATAGCACTTTGTGAAGTAATTTTCTTTATTTCTTCCCACCTTTGTCTAAGTTCTCCAATGTAACTGAGATTCTGAAATGAAGCTAGGATGGGTATAAATTGGGTAGTTATATCAATCTCAGGGATAGGGAGCAAAATGATCCTGAGAGATTCTTATTATAACCTTCTAAAAATAAGTTCTAAATGTTAGAATACCTCTATGACGGACACGGAGATAATCTCTTTAATAGATAAAGCTAGACGATATAGATCTGAAACTGACAATATCGAGTTTAAAGATGCTCGTGGAGGAATACCAGGTGATTTGTGGCGTCCCATTTCTTCTCTTTCACACAGTCCAGGTGGTGGGATAGTAGTATTTGGAATAAAAGAAGACAGGGAGAATCAGAAAATAGAAATTGTTGGAAATCCAAATTTAGCTCTCCTTCAGGAGCAGGTTTTGAGCTATCTAAGAGAAAAGATGCAAAATCCTGGGGCTTATGAACTAAAAATTGTTGATTATGAAAATACGCCACTAATAGCACTGCTTATTCAAGAAACTCAGGATGAAATGAAACCTTGCTTTAGAAAAGATCTAGGTTTACCAAACGGTGCTTGTATAAGGGTGGGAAATAATGATCGAGTTATTACAGACATGGAAATGCGAACTTTTATAAGAAATTCTGCAGTCTATAAATATGATAAAACGCAAGCATTTGATACTGATGTCTCGATGCTTAATACAGTTAAAATTCAAGAGTTTTTAAAAAGGAGTGCTAATAAAGTAGGTCGATCAAGTGCGAATAATACCCCAATTGAAGAGGTGATGAAAAATTTAGAAGTAATAAAAAGTTTTAAAGGACAAATAAGTCCAACTATTGCTGGCTTTATGATCTTCTCTAAGGATAAACCACAAGCAATTAGTCAATATTCTAGATATGTTGTCAGATGTGTTAGATATCAAGGTGATTCAGTTGCCACTCCAATTATAGATAAGCTTGATGTCGATGGGGCTTTGGATGAGCAAATAGATACGATGCAAAAGTTTATTTTACGTAACATTGCTTTGAAGGCTTCAATCCAAGGAACTAAAAGAGTTGAAAAATATGAATACCCAGAGGAAGCTACCCGAGAATTAATTGCTAATGCTGTAATCCATAGAGATTATATGATTACTGAAACATATAGCCAAGTAAATATTTTTGCTAACAGAATTGAAATTTCAAATCCTGGAAACCTTCCACCAGGAGTGACTATAGAAAATATTAAGGACTCGCAGTTTAGTAGGAACGAAATAATTGCGAGTATCTTGAAAGATATGGACTATCTTGAAGAGTATGGTAGAGGAATTGATATAGTTTTCTCAAAAATGAAAGAATGGGGATTATTAGATCCTATATTTAAGAATATGTCAAATACTTTCAGAGTAATTCTTTTAGGTGAAGCATTAAAAGATTTAAATGAAAGACAAGTAATTATTTGGAATACTTTACAAGAGAAAAGAAAAATAACGTCGAAAGAGTGTAAAGAGATGTTTCCTGATGTATCAAGGGCAACTATAGGGGTAGATTTAAATAAATTAGTAGATTTGAGTTTAATTATCCCTAAGGGTTCATCTATTAATACTTATTACGAACCAAAGTATTAGTTATTCATACTAGACGCAATTAGACGCCCCGAGTATTTTGAGGCTAAAATACTCAAGATTTGTTATATACGCAACTAGACGCAACTAGACGCTTTAAAATTATCAGTAAGTTTTTTAATCTCTTCCCACCTTTGTTTTAGTTCACCAATATAGCTCAAGTCCGCAAATGCTTGTAGAATAGGTTCAAAGTTTGTGGTTATACTAATTCTAGGATTACGGAGCCAACGATTTTTAGCCTCAATTTTGAAGAACTCCGAGTTGGACGATCGAACCTTGTGATAAAATTACATTTATGATTCTTCCTAAAGTTCGCGATCCTCGCCTAATCACTGTTCGTCGAGGCGGAACACTTACGGATTCTGACCATCACTCGCTTGCCTTATGGGCGGCTGCATGTGCAGAACACGTTCTGTCTTTTTTTGAATCAGCAAACCCTTCTGACCAACGTCCGCGTCATGCAATTGAACAAGTTCGGGCATGGACTCGAGGCGAAATTACCATGTCTCAGGCGCGAGCGGCTGGTGGCCATGCCATGGCGGCAGCAAGAGAATTGCGCGGAGCCGCTCGGTACGCAGCATATGCTGCAGGTCAAGCTGCAGTAGTTGCACATGTTGCTGCGCACGAGCTTGGCGCTGCAGCTTATGCAATTAAAGCCGCACAATCAGCTGCTCCTGAAGGACAAGGCGAGAATAAACGCCAGCTTGAATGTTGCTGGCAGCGCGATCAGCTTCCCAATAATATTCGTGAGCTAGTTCTTGACGATCAGAGATTACGAAACGATCTCTGTTGGTCATTATTCACTTGCTGATAAGTGGAGCTAACTATTTTTAGCCTCAATTTTGAAGAACCCCGAGTTGGACGATCGAACCTTGTGATAGAATAAAATAGATGAAGATCTACTCGTACGGGCTCATATTAGGGTTAGTTTTAGCGACACTCATATTTCTTTCAAATGTTGTTTTTCCCAATAATGGTCCAGATGAAGCGCCTCTCATGCTGATACCAGTACTCTTAATTACAGTAGCTATTATCTGGTCTGCTAATCATGCTACTAAAGGCTCAAAAGATAAAAATGTTGCATTAAAAGTAGGAATGCTAACATCACTGATAGGCTTCAGTATTGCAGTAATAACATTTATCATCATCGATAACGGTTTCTTGAGTATTGTCAGCCAACAGTCTGATAAAATCTGGGGATTTCACCATAGTAATTTCTCTTCAATGCAGGCATACATTAATGCTGGATTACTGCGTCAGGTATTGATTGGCATTCCAGCATCAGCAATGTTCGGGTTAATTTGTGGGCTCATAGGAAACAAAATTCCTCATAAAATTGGCTAGTAATAACTTCTGTTGTTTTGTACGAGTCGGGGGAGCAGTTTTTTAGTCTCGAATTTCTTCGTGATGTTCTACTTTTAGAATCAGATTTGGCTTAACATTTGCTACTGCTGGCAATAGGTGATTGAGAACCTGCTCAGCTGTCATTCTGAATTCCTTGCCCTGAGCCGAAATTTTTACCCAGCCTTTTTTATCTTTGTAATATTTTTCGGTGAAATTTTTAGTTCCTATGAATATTACATAGCTCTCATTTTTTAAATTCATTGTTTAGATTCTAACATAATAAGTTCTGACATTTTCTATCAGGCGGAGCAAATATATTTTGACATATTAAATAGCCACAAATACTCACCTTCCATTACTTAGAATTCCAGAACTATGGAATAACGGCAGGTCTTATTCCAATATATTGACAAATAATGGAATAAGATATATTATTATTCCAATGTTCTAGAATATGAATAATATAACCCATCACACTCTTAGTAAGTTGCCTGTAAGACCAATAAATTACTCGTTATTAATAAACGAGATTGGTGAAGCGAGGGCAATATTAGGAGAGCTCAAAGGGCAGTTGAGACATATTAATCCTAATTTATTAGCTGCACCATTATTAACAAGAGAAGCTATGTTAAGTTCAAGAATAGAAGGAACACAAGCAACAATGGAAGAAGTTTTAAAGTACGATGTTCAAATTGAAAAACCACAGAATAACGAAGAAGAGGTAGGTTATAAAGAAATTTTGAATTACAGCAGAGCTGTACAAGTAGCTACTAAATCATTAGATAAGACTAGAATTGGAGAGAATTTGATAAAAGATACACACAGAATTTTGATGGATTCCGTAAGGGGTGCAAGTAAGAATCCGGGTAATTTTCGAACGACAGAAGTTGCTATTGGCACTTACGGTCAACCAGCAGAAAAAGCTACCTATTTTCCTCCGATTCATACTCAGATCCCTGATTTAATCAACAATTGGGTAAAATTTATGTATAGTGAGGAAGAAAAAGATGTACTGGTAAGAATTGGAATTGGACATTATCAATTTGAAGCAATCCATCCTTTTATGGATGGCAATGGTCGTATTGGACGTTTGTTAATCCCTTTATCATTATATCAATCTGAAATTATTCCCCATCCAGTTATTTATATTAGTGAATACTTCGATGAGCATAGACAAGATTATTATCAATTATTGAATAATGTTACTTCAAAAGGTGAATGGGAAGAGTGGTTGAAATTTTTTCTTACAGGAATAATTGAAACATCAAAAAAAACTTTATTTAGTATTAATAAAATGGATATGTTATATAAAGAGTTAAAGGATTCTATAACTGCCGTAAATTCAATTTATGCTATTAGCCTGCTAGACACAATATTTGAAAGCCCTATTGTTTCATTTGTAACCCTAAAAGATAAGATGAGCGCCAAGAGCCAACAAACAATTTATAATTTATTGCAGAAATTTGTTGAAAAAGGAATTTTAACAGAAAGTACAGATAGAAAACGTGGCAAAGTGTATACTTTTAATAAACTGATTGGATTACTAGAATAATTGTCTCTTACAGCCCCAAAATTTGTTCAAAGGTTTCATCACTCTCTAAAAAAGACGTTCGAAGTGTGTGAACCTGGGGGAGCAAAAGTTTTAGATAGACTCAAAGGAGCTGTCATCTTCGAAGGTTGTACTTGTTGAAGCCTCAATTGATCAAGAGCGTATTTAATATCCGAAAAGCAAAAGAACGAAATCATAAAGTTTGTATACATCCATTGACATAATGCATACAAAGCCCTATACTTTGTATGCATCTATAAAAAAATAGATACAAACTATGAAGATTCAAATTGGACAAACCAAATTACAAGAAGGGGGATTTAAAGCATTTATTCCTAATCCTTTCCCACCAAAAGAAAGATTATACTTTGATACAAGGATATTAAAGAAAAATGATCAGGCAACAAGACTGCTTGGAAAACTTGATGGTATTACCAAGCTTTTACCAGATGCAGACTTTTTTATATTAATGTATTTGCGTAAAGATGCTGCTTCTTCTAGCCAAATTGAAGGAACGATGGCGACGATGATTGATGCAATTGAAGCACAAGCAAAGATCAATACTAATATTCCTGAGGATGTTGATGATATTCTCCATTATATAAAAGCACTTAACTATGGAATGTCTAGAGTCCAGCAGGATAACTTTCCAGTGTCGCTTAGGTTCGTTAGAGAACTCCATAAAAAGCTTATGGATAAAGCTCGGGCAACTCATTTTTCAGATCCGGGAGAATTCCGTAAAACTCAGAATTGGATTGGTGGAACTCGACCAGATAATGCTCGTTTTGTACCTCCGCCCGTCCCAGTAATGAATACAGCCTTAAGAGATTTGGAAAAATTTATGCATGCAGAGACAACAACGCTAACTCTTATCAGTGCTGCTTTAGTCCACGCTCAGTTTGAAACAATCCATCCATTTCTTGACGGGAATGGAAGGACAGGAAGGATGTTAATAACATTTTACTTATGGAAGGAAGGTTATCTAGAAAAGCCGGTTTTATTTTTATCATCTTATTTTAAAAAACATCAAAATATTTATTATGAAAGGCTTTTTGGTTATCATAATGGTATGGTCTCTGATTGGATCGATTTTTTCCTTGATGGTGTTATTGAAATTGCAAATGAAGCCATAGCCATTGTCGGCAAAATTACTGCTTTGCGTGAAAAGGATATGCAAAAAATTCAAAAACTTGGGACTCGCTCTTCAGAAAGTGCTGCAATGATAATGCTCAGACTCTATGCTCAACCAATTGTTAATATTGCTCTAGTCCAAGAATGGACTGGCTATACACGAGCTGGGGCGCAACGTTTAGTTGATCGTTTTACAGATATTGGGATACTAACACCTAAAGATGAGGATAGAAAGTATGGACAAGCATATGTATATGGAGAATATCTAAATATTTTCAGCGATAATGAGGCATAATAAAGTTACTTAAATGTTGGCTCAAAATCATCCTTAGTTTCCATCAATTGCGTTCGAAGTGTGTGAACGCTGGGGAGCAAAATTTGTTAGCCTCAATTTCTGCATCAAAATGTAGTAACTCCCGATAGGTCTGGAACTATTGAAACTTATTCCACATGGTATAATAGAATTATGGGAAAAGGTACAAAAGCAGATCCATGGATTTTAAAAACACCTCCAGGCACTTCGGAATATATAATGTATCAGGATGATGCTTCTACTCCTCAATCAATAGTATGTAAAGTTGGATCAACAGAACTTAGATATGACGCCCGATGCATTGACGATTTACATACTATGTTAAAAAAACATGCAGATTGGATAGAACTTGGAAGTGCAGATGAACAAAAGCCAGCAAAGGAAGGTACAGTAGAAGCTTGGGGTCGTTCATCTGATAATCCAGTTAAAGGATGGTATGGATTAAAGAAAGGCCTAAGAGGTCGATTTGGCATGTACGTTCCTCCTCTTATGGAAGCTCTAGGACTTGTTGAACTTGAACATAATCCTCGTAACAATAGAATGAGAGCAAAGTAATTTCAACGCTTGCAGAAGCATAATTGTGAAGCCTCGTTCTATTGCCATTTCTAAAGTAACATCCGTAAATATTCAGACTAAGTCACTCTTGACATATGTCCGTACTGGACATATAATAGGTCCATGACTGACATAAAAAATGTTTCTCCACTTACTCCAGCAGTCTTCTATATTTTACTTTCCTTGGTGAAAGGACAGAAACATGGCTACGAAATCATGAAAAATGTAAAAGAGGATACCCAAGGAAAAGTAAGAATGGGTAATGGAACATTATACGGTTCAGTTAAAAGAATGCTTTCTGCTTGTTTGATTGAAGATGCTGGAGATACTATTGATCCAGATAATGAGAGACGGAAATATTATAGAATCACAGAACTTGGTAGAAAAACGTTGAATATAGAAATGCAAAGATATATTGATACCGTCTCGGTTATAAAAGCTCGAAATCTTGTGCCAAATGTATCCATAAAATTCAGTATATGAAAACCGACTCTACACATAAAGCTCTTACGTTATATAAAGCATTATTACACCTCTATCCATTCAGTTATCGTAAGACCTTTGAAGCGCAAATACTTCAAACATTTAGAGACCACTATAGAGACAGACAAGAAAATAATGAAGATATTGGATTTTTATTCTGGGCAGATATTATTCTTGATGAAGTATCAAATATCTTAAAAGAACGGATAGCTCATTTGAGAGGAGGTGTAAATAAGATGAACAAATATACAATCGGTATAACGATAGGATTGCTTCTCGCAATAATAGCTTTTATAAGTAATGTAGTTTTTCCTTCTCCCAATGTTTCGGATGATCAGAACACAGTGGCGATTAGTTTAGCGTATTTGTTGATGTTCTTTATTTGGGGATTGAGTGGATATCTTGAGAGCAAGAAGAACAAGAGATTGCAAGCTGGTGCAATTGCAGGTGCGGTTACAGCAGTTATTACAACAGCATTTGTTATGGTGTCATTTATTCTTATTGATAACCTTTTCTTTGACACAGTAAAACAACAAGTTGATAAAGTGACTGCATTTCATAATCAAAATACGTATCATGACATGAGAGTATTTATCAATAGTGGAAACGTAAGAGCATTGATAATAGGCATACCTGTAGCAGGAATTATTGGCGCATGTTTAGGTGGTGTTGGTTCAGGAATTCGCAGATTGAGATTTGCAAAACATTAAAATCCAGAGTCCTGACTTAAATGGTTAGTAATTGTTGGGATTGTTGTAAGACAAAATCTGGGAATTCTATCTCTTCCAACCATTTTTGCATTCGGTAATCGTCCCATCCGACGAGCACCTAAGTCCAGCCTCGAACTTTCATTTTTCGTAGCCTCAGATTTAAAATGACCTCTCTAGAATTCGAACTTTGGTATAATCTCATCATGAAACTAGTAGTAAATAAGAAAGAGTACAGTGTCTTAAATGTATTTTTAGATCGTGAATGGGAAATCGCAAATATAAAGAGATTTGGGAAAGATGAATGGGTAGAAAAAGAAGGGAATATTATTGCTGAGGATAACGGCAAAATCATTGGTTACTTAAAATATCACTATCGAGGGGGAGTGATGGAGATTGTTTCTATAATTGTTGCTCATCGAAGGCAGCAACAAGGTATTGGTACAGCTCTTATGCAAAAAGCAGAAGAAATGATGTTAGCTGAAGGTGGACATAAACTGTATCTAATTACAAGTTATGGGGAAAGAGCAATAAAGTTTTATAAAAATTTAGGGTTTAAGAAAACAGGAATAGTTAAAAACCATTATCGTAAAGTTGATATGACAGAACTATCTAAAATAATTGATTAATTGAAGCATAAGGTAGAAAATAGCGAATGCGAAGAAGTCTTTTTTAATAATCCAGTATTTTTACCAGACAGATTGCATTCGCAAATAGAAGATAGGTATCATGCATTCGGTATTACAAATAATGGAAGATTTTTGTTATTAGCGTTTACAATAAGAAAAAATAAAATTAGAGTAGTATCAGCAAGGAATCAAGATAAAAAAGAAAAAGAGTATTATCAAAAAAACAGACGTGAGGTGAAATGACTATGAATCAAGCAAAGAAAATTCCACAATTTAAAAATGAAGATGAAGAAAGAGCATTTTGGTCTGTTAATTCACCATTGGACTTTCTTGATAATTTAGACCCTGTAGAGTTACAGTTTCCAAATCTTAAGCCTACCACGAGGACAATTAGTATCCGCTTGCCAGAATGGATGATAATGCAATTGAAAAACCTTGCCAATAAAAAAGACATTCCTTATCAGTCTCTTGTAAAAGTTTTTCTCGGTGAGAAGATAAAGGAAGAGTCTATAAAAGCTTCCTAATTTACTCAAACATAGTTTGCTCTACTAGGATTATTTGCATGGTATATAACAAAAGAAGCGGAAACTGCTTTATATATCATCATCTTCATTAATGCTATTGGTTAGTTGTTAACAATGTATAAAGCCTACAACGATCCTAAAAGCGAAACATTACTCACTTGGATCTTTGCATGTATTGCTGGTTTATTTGCCACGGTTGCCGTAGGAAGTATGAAACTAGTGCTACTAAGCTACCCACTATATATTTTTATTGCAAATACATTAATCGTTACCACAATACTAATTGGGAAAGATCCGAGAAGAAGAGAAAATTAAAAGTGAATCTTATAAAAGTATCAATTCAAAATTGTCTTCAACTCCCTGGAAATATGTTCGAAGTACACAAACATTGGGGAGCTGCAAAAAGAAGTCAAGTCATGAATTCGGCTTTTTTTGTAGTTTCAGTGGATAGGTGAGGCGTTAGTCGAATTTCGGAGTGAGTGAAACGAACGGAGACCCTCAGAGGAGGATTAGTCGCGGACCTTCACTTATCGATATTCGGGATTCTGGTCTTTGGCATTTGTAATATGCTGCCAGTCTTTTGTGGTATTTCCTATGGAAGGAATTCCATTGTTGTCTTTAAGCATACGGGCTGTATGCATAAGATTCCAGGCCATAAATGTGGCATTGCGATTAGTGAAATCATTATCATAGCCCATCGGAGGGTCAATTCTTTTGCCGTTCCATTCAGTATCCCCATAACTTGGTCCAGGGCCTGCCTCACCAATCCATCCACAGTCAGCCTGTGGCGGCACCATATATCCGATATGTTGTAGTGCGTAGAGAATGTCCATACTACAATGCTTTATCCCATCTTCATTTCCAGTTATTACACAACCTCCGGTTTTGCCATAATAAAGATATTGGTCTTTTTCGTTGTGGTCGCCACTGTATGCATACATTCGTTCAATGACCAACGTAGATACTGAAGATTTTACTCCTAGCCAAATAGGGGATCCAATAACCAGAATGTCGGCTGCCATAATTTTGTTCTGAATTTTAGGCCAGTCATCTTTTTGACCAGTTATTTTTCCATCTTTTATCATTCCGAAGGCTATGTCGTAGTCAAGTATATATTCATGTGCAATACTTACACCCTCGGTTTTCATGATACCTGCAACTCTGTTGAGGAGACGTTGTGTATGCGATTGAGTTTTATTTTTTTTAATTGAGCAGTTGAGGAAGATAGCTTTCAGGTCAGTAAAATCAGATTTTTTCTTTTCCACAGATTCATTGTATCATATAAAATATGCTCATAAATCTTTTCCGTTCCTAGAAAATACATTCGAAGTGTGCTAACACAGCAGAGCAATTGAATCGACTAGGTAACACCAGCAAG
Source organism: bacterium (assembly GCA_041691355.1). Lineage (GTDB taxonomy): Bacteria > Patescibacteriota > Microgenomatia > Levybacterales > UBA12049 > JACDET01. The sequence goes on from JBEPUU010000004.1 coordinate 14,192, forward strand.
ATTACCTCCAAGAATCTTCTGTACACTTTTTGTTAGATCAATAAGCACTTCATTAAGTTCAGTAAATTGTGTTGGGTGACTATTCGTTATTTTCATACTATTATTATACTAAATTTGAACCTACTGGTGGCACTGGAGAACTTACACAATTATCTAACTGAAATCCCCCTAAATTACCACCTCTTTTAGGAACCGCTTCGGTTCCTCTTTGCAAGGGTAAAATACACGCCTCCGCTGTCGCTACGGCGCCCTTGCAAATTCATTTCCCGCTTGGACTGCTGTCAGGTACGTTGGGCGGCGCGCGCCCAACTTTCAACAATTATGAAAGAGAAAACGGGTAACGCCTGAAGGGAGGTGAAGGATACATGACACAACAAGAACGAGAAACAGCAATTGAGAAGTTTATAGCGAGAGAAATCTATGTATGTCAGACGGTGCTTGTTGAAGAAGCATTGAAGGAGCAGTTGTTTTCTATAGATGAGATAGATAATTTGTACCGGCCTTTTGATGGGGAGTTAATCTCACCGAACGTATGCATACGTTGTGGATGTGAGTTTAGCTGTTTGGATAGTGAAACAGGAGAATGTGAAACTTGCTTTGAGGACCATCAATTACCTCAGGATATTTTTGAATGGTGGCTGGTTTCTCCATGGTTTAGTAAAAAGCTTTTTATGGAAGGAGAGCCAGTTTTGGATAACAGCTATGGTGTCTGGTGGGGACGTACAACGATCGGACAAGCAATAAGCATGGATTACGTCATACGGAACATCTACGACGATATAGTGAGCTATGCGGGATAGTGGGAATGTAGTGGGGCACGATCTCGCGCCCCACTACCCAACTTCTTCCCAAATTTCAGCCGTTACCCCTTGTACGGAAACGTCATTGCTATTGGCAAGACGGAACGTAAGGTCTTTCGCATCATGTTCTTTCAGAACTGATCGTATGTATGCTTTGATATATCGGTAAAGCTCGGCTGTTGGGCAAATGATAAGGATATGTGGAAACGGCGTCTTCATAGCATTTTCCCAGTTGTTGCTGAAATAAAGGGAAATATATGCTCGCAATTTTTTTCGTATTTTATATCGAGGAACATTTTCATCAATCAGCTCAATAAGATATTCTGTTGCAATCGTTTCTTGCTGTTTATGAATGTACAAATCGGGAATGCATCCATTTGAGAAGCGGATGAAAAATGACTGATGAGAAAGGTCACTTTTAGTAAAAGGAGAAAACGTTGTATCTTTTATGTTTTGCTTGAGCAAATCAAGGTACATATCAGCAAGAAAAACACAACGCTTAACAAAGGCATATGATCGCACGTCTTCTCGGTATAGATTTTTTAATTGATTGGTGGAATAGCCTTTTTGTTTCTTTAACCATGTAATACCAGCAATTCCTAAAGAATAGACCCTAGGTAGTGTATTATTGGAATAACCTGTTGTATGGTACGTTTTGATATATTCATTTTCTAGTAAGTTCCTGAGCCACGCATTAATTCTATTATGGTATGCATGGTTCAGTAGTTCTTGTAGTTGTATCCTATTGAGAAATCTGAATCGGTAGAGAAGTGTGAGTATTTCTTGTTGTTTATTTGTTAGGAGTGGAAGCATCATAGGATTGTTGTTTTATTTTTTTGTATGGTATATTTTATTTCTTTTTTAAAGTATTTTATTCTAGTTATTATTGTTCTTTTATTATTGTAGTTTAGTTTATATTTATGTAAGTTACATCTTTATGCCAACCCCACCTACTCCGTTCCCTGTAAGGAGTAGTGCGACACTCTATATATAAAATAGCCTCAAAAATGACACTATTTTGTGTCAGCATGCTGACACATTTACATCCCATGTTTTTCACGTTTTTTCCCTTCTTTTTTTATCTTTTTGACCGCTTTCGTTTTTGCCGGTTTTGCTTTCGTTAGTTCTTCCTTATCCTCATTTTGTCCAAACAGCTGGGAAAGGTTTTCTTCAACAATATATCGTGGTGTAGCATATTTTTTTCGGGTCAATTCAATGACTTCAAAAGCCGTTTCATCACTGCCTGGTATATTCAACAAGACAGTTTCCCCTGAAAATGCATCCTCGTTATCGTGACTCAGTACTTTCATAATAAAATGATGCGGGGGAAGATTGACGATTGCTCCCTTCTCAACCTCAGGCTCAAAAAATGGAAGGAGCGTCTTTTCATCGTCTGGTCCATTTTTTAAGCTAATAAGGCTTCCAATATTCCCCAAGACTACCTTAGCAAGAACTGGATCCTCAATCTGCGCGATATTTTGATGCGTAGGAATAATATAGACGTGATATTTTCTTGATTCTGAGAAAAAGTCGGTAAAGTGGTGGGAGGCAAAATTCTGAAATTCATCAATATAGAGAAAGAAATCCCGCCGTTCACGCTCTGGTTGTGAATACCTTGCATATGCCGAGAGCTGAATGAGGGAGGTGATGAGGGTTCCAAAAAAGGCTGATCGTTCCTCCCCTAGGCTTCCTTTAGAAAGATTAACGAGAAGGATTTTCCCTTCATCTAAAACATCAGACATCGTAATTGTGCTCTTTTCTTGCAGAAGGATTCTTCTTGAGAGTGGGCTTGTTATAAATTCTCCCAGTTTATTAGTTAATGGTGAGATGACACTTGCCTGCTGCATTTTGCCATACAAGCTATATTCTTTTTCCCAGAATTGCTTGAGTATGGGATCCGTGAGCAACCCGGAAGCTCTTTTTCGGAAATTTGCGTCTGTTAACAGTTTTTGAATAGTGAAAAGCGATACATACGGTACGTCATCTATCGGGTAGGGAAGTTGCAGTGCGGTTAAAGTTGCGTTACGGAGTATATGTTCCAGGCGTTGTCCCCAGTGTTCTTTGGGGGTAATCTTCATAAAGATAGAAAGCACACTGTTTGTTATCCGCTCATGTTCCTCCTCAGGGTCCGTAAAAATAAGCCCTGGAGACAGAATATTCAGACCAACCGGGAATGCTTTGTCAAAAGGATCAAGATAGATAACATCGTTTCGTCTGTGGCGCGGAATAGCTGCCAAAAGTTCAGTAATCATATCCCCGTGCGGATCAATGACGGCAAGCCCCTTGCCACTTATAATATCCTGATATGCCATGTTTTTGATAATTGTCGTTTTCCCCATACCTGTTTTGCCGACAATATAGGTTGGTGCATTTCTTTCAGGTACCGTTAATCCAATCGAGACATCTTCTCCGCCATAGGTGTTTTTACCAATAACGACGTCAAGCGTGTTTTTCGTTTTTTTCAGAGAAAGAGGTGTCGGAAGCTGTGTGCTTTTATTTTTGACTAACCCTTCTGTTTTTGTAGTTGTCGTGTAAGGCAAATGATAAAGACTTGCAAGCTCAGAAGCAGAAAGAACGAGTGTATGGGAGAAGGATAAAAGTCTGTTGCTCATTTGCCACAAAGAAAACTGCAACAGGTATGTTTTTATTTTTCTTGGAAGAAATGATGTGAGAGGATGTTGTCTTATCCCAAGCGCTTGGCTTGCCCCCTTATCAAAGGTAGCAAGCGTTGCCACAAAACCACGGATTCGTATAGTAGCATCAGATTGACTATTGGCAATAACAAGAAGGCGCATGCATGTTTCAAAGAGTGGTTGGGTGAGCTTCTGGTTAACGTTTTGGAACTGTTCCTGTTGGGCAAGTGAGGGAGTAAATACTTTCGGTTCACGTCTTTCAGAACGAGTACTCTCTCGTCCATCTGCATGAAAGAAAACGGAGAAGCAGAACGAAACAAATTCGATGGCACTATACATGACCCAGTAACAAAGAGTACCTAGAAGCTTTATAGGAAAGAAGAGATACGTAAGCAGTCCATCATCATGCAGAAGGGGCGAGATATCTTTTCCTAGCCAAAGATGCTCAAGAATCTTCTTTGCTTCTGATGTTTTAGACATATTACTTATCCTATCAACAGGTGCAAGAACGAGTTGGAGAGTAAGCAGTTCTCCTTTTTCCAATTTAGTCATATTCCCCGTGAGATATGCAATGGGATCATGCTGTGCTAACTGTGTATGAGTTTGAAGCGTATGAGCAAAGTGATTGAGCAAACGAAACGAGGCGAGATACGAAACATTTTTTGCAAAGGTTTTAACATTCTGAACGGTAGTTGGGAGATAATCGGAAACTTCTGTAATCGCAACTCCTGGGAGATAGGAAAGCAGTGTCTTCTTAATAACTGCTGCCTCAGATTGTGTTGCATGGATATGATAACGAATGCCTTCCTCTCTCGTTGCAACGAGCTCCATACTGAGTGTTGGTTTTGTAAATAAGAGCTGTTGTGACAGTGCTCTCTGAGAAACAAGAGCGTGAAGTTGGGTAAATAATTGCTCGGTTGCTAGAGCTGATTGGAGTGTTTGAGTAGTTGGAATAACGGACAAAAGCACATGTTCCTCTTTTAGTTTTTGCTTGAGAAGCAGAAGACGCGTTGTGAAATAGATAAAAAGCAAGCCAAAAGCACATCCCGCAAGGATAAAACAATATGCAGGTAACATGGTAAGAAATGCTATTTCCTGAGGAGGAGTCATCTGCATATATGCAGGGAGTATTTGAGTACTATGCGATTGGACAAGCGTTGGTGTTGGAAAGGTGCACCATTCTTTTATCGGACCTCCTGCTGGATCAGGTTCTGCATGCATAACACAATTTGGAGGATTTGTTGGTAGAGGTGTTGGAAAATAATATGTAAGTTGCTGCGTCATAAAACTGTAACATTGTGAGGCAGATGCAGGAGTATTAAATGTATCATTTTATATCATAGGAGAATTGATTAGTAAATATGTAAAAGATGTGGATGGGGGATATCATGGAATGTCGTTTCATCCTGCAGTTGAAATTGCATTTAAAGATGTTAAAGGTAAAAATTGGGTTCGCGCAGGCAGAGGGGGTCTTAAGGAATTATCCAAATCTCCGGTTGAGTATTATAAACTACATCAGCCGTTGAGTTGGAAGTTGCCCGTCCACGAGCGTGGGAAGTAATCTATATTTGCTATAATCTCTGAATGGGTAAGTCTTATTACGAAAAGTTTGCAAAAGAAGAGATGATTTTACGTGATCATCTTGCAGTAGATCGGACACGTCTGGCAAACGAAAATACATTCTTGGCATATACTCGTACGGCACTCACTATACTTATCTCAGGTGTCACATTGATAAAATTTTTTGATGGAATTATTATTCACGCACTTGGCTGGATTTTGATTGTTGTTGGAGTTTTCACAGTTATTTTAGGTGGTTTTAGATATAAAAAATTGAGGAAGAATATAAAAAAAGTCAAATAATCTTCAAAGTTTACAGCATTCTTACATGATTCTCTTCTGTTTCTTAACTCTTCGGTTTAAAATAAATATGTGGAAGTACTTATTATTGCAGTCATATCAGGAATCGGCATTGCTTACTTTGCCACACAAAATCCAATAGCGGTCCCCATTACACTTGCTTCATATCATTTTTTTAATATACCACTCTATATACTTGTTGCTGGTTCGCTTCTCTTTGGATTATTAGTTTCCTGGATAATCAGTTTATTCAGTTATTTTGGGAATTCGGTTCTTTTTCATAGACAGAGCAGTAGAATTAAGAAAGATAACAAAATAATTCAAGATCTTACCACTAAAATTCATGATCTCGAAATTGAAAATGCGCGCCTGAAAGAAAGAAATGTACATACAAAATCTCCTTCTGCCGAAACGACCGAGTACGATCGTCCATCTCTTCTCACTAGGATTCGTCAGAGCATATAAGAATTGCCACTTTACAAAATTGCGTTAGAGGATTACCCTATGGTTGTATGATTATCGCTATTGGCATACTTCTTTTGATTCTCCTCTCTGGTATACGTGTTGTAAAGCAGTACGAGCGCGGAGTTGTTTTTCGATTGGGAAAATATGAAGGGACCAGGGGACCTGGATTAATCTACATTATTCCTCTTGTGGAAAGGATGACCACTGTCAGTCTTCGGATTATCACAATGGCGATTCCTTCGCAGAAAATTATCACAAAAGATAATGTCTCAATCGATATTGCAGCAGTTGCATACTATAAAATTGTAGTAGTTGAGAAGTCGGTATTGGAAATTGAAAATGTGTACAATGCTATCAATCAGATAAGCCAAACTACGGTACGAAACGTCATCGGACAATTTAGCCTTGACCAATTGCTCTCACATACAAGTGATATCAATACTCAAATAAAAAATGTGATTGATAAACATACTGAGGCTTGGGGAGTACAAGTGACAGCTGTTGAGATAAAAGATGTTATTCTGCCGGACAATATGCAGCGGGCGATGGCAAAGGAAGCAGAGGCAGAACGTGAAAGAAGAGCAAAGATTGTTGCAGCCGAGGGAGAAATGCAAGCCGCAACAAAATTGGGAGAAGCTGCTGATATTATCACCAAACATCCTGTTGCGTTGCAGTTACGAACCCTCCAAACGATGGTTGAGATAAGTACAGAGAAAACATCTACAATTATCTTTCCAGCACAATTCATGTCTACTGTACAAGAAGCTCTTCAAGCATTTTCCACGAAGGACTCAAGCAAAAAAGTAAATACAAAAAAATCTCCGCGTTAAAGCAAGAGAAATATATCAAACGACTAACAATTAATAATTTATATAATCAATTGAGAGAAGAAATATTCCAATTACTAATCCAACTGTAATAAAGATAGTATATAAATTATCTTTAGCAGCCAACCTGAGAAATTTTTCAGAATAACCAGGAACAAAGAAAATTGCTATTCCTTTTGCAAGAAGTGCCCACCCAAGAAGTGTAACGAGCCCTTTCCAGCTAAAAGACCAATTTTCGTATCCTACTACCTGTGCTGATCCTATACCCAATAAAATAAATCCTGCTAAAAAAAGCGAAGAAGTATCCATTTTTTTCATCGCGGCTACGAATGTTTTTCGATTCAATAATAGCCCAAAACAGATAAGAAACAAAAAGATCCCCCATGCATGTGCTAATGTAAGTGAAAATAACATAATACCACCTCCTCTCTTATACAAGAGTAGAACGAATCGATTCATATCGTCAAGGGGGAATTTCTCTTACTGCCTTCTTACCTCTTCTTTATTAAATTTTATTGTTGGGCTGTTATACTATTTTTTATGCTTACAGTTTTACTTATTGCGCTTATTGTTCTTTGGTTTTTGGGATATATACAGATTAGTGGACTTTCCATACCCGATCTGACTCTTTTTTCTATCAATAGTCATCCGATAACATTATGGAATCTTCTGATATTTTTTGTTGTTGCAGCGATCATTGGAATTCTACCAAATCCCTTTAGAGCAATAGCATCGGTCTTTCTCATATTGTGGGTTCTAGCGGTGCTGGGTATTCTAGCATTTGCAGGATTATCAAGTATGCTTGTCATAGCGATTATTGTTGGACTTATTATCTATATTATTGGTATTGCTTAGGTAAAAGTATTGTTCTTCTCGTTTTCCTTCATGTATACTCTTCCTAGTTTAATAAAATCTGGCTAGTATGAAGAAGCATTTTAAAGATCCTGATGCATATAATGTAGGTGAAATTATTATTTCTGCAGAAGAAATTGATATGCGTTTGGACGATATTGTTCCTGTGGTAGCAAAGAGATATAAGAATAAAAGGCTTCTTCTCGTAGGACTCCTCACAGGTGCCGCATGGCTTACTGTTGATATTCTTGAAAGATTACATATTCAAGGCGTGAGTGATATCGAACTCACCTTTATGAAAGTGAGTAGCTACCAAAATGGTACAACTGCTACATTTGAGCCACGTATTGAGTATGATATGTTAATCAATCCCCAAGGACGTGATATTCTTCTTGTTGATGACATTGTTGATACCGGTAAAACACTTTCATCAGTAACAACACTTCTTCACCATAAAAATGCCAAGATGGTTAAATCGCTTGTGTTGTTAGATAAACCATCACGCCGTGAAGTTGTGTATAAGCCTGATTATTATGGTTTTGAGATCCCCAATATTTGGGTACAAGGAAGAGGAATGGATTCTGATGGATACGGGCGAGGCGATCCTGCTATAAGAAAAGGTCCATATCACTACTAGATGAGGAATTATTTAGCTACGTAACTTGTAAACTCTTCCGCGCAACTGTTGCCTGAACATGCGACACAACTGTATGTAGCACTGCTGACAATGGCTGCATGATGAATTGGATCATTGATCCACCAATTGAAAGCGGCCGCATCGGAATTCATAGAGATAATATTTTCTGTATTCCAATACGGAAGATTCATTGCTGCCAATCCTGCATGCATATTCCCCATAGCGATTTCTCCACCTACTATTGGTGCTCGCTGTTGTGCAAGACTGCATGTCTTGGCATCCTGTTGGAATGCAGGGAGTCCCTGAGATGCGCGATACGTATTTACCATTGAAAATAGATCGTCAGCATTTAAGCCTCCTGCATTTGATTGTGATACAGGTGAATATGAAGGTGGCGGCGTAACAGTGGGAGTTTGCGTTGGTTGAGGAGTAGGAGTAGTAACAGCTTGTTGATTTGCTACAAGTTGTGCAGTTGTTGGTTGCAGGTAGAGTGTGGGTGTTGGCTGTGCTCTGTCCACAGAAGCTGTAATTTCTGCTTCGGCAACCGTTGGAGTGAGTACAATTGATTCAAGTGGTTTTTTGATGTCGTTTTTATTGAGGAGAAGTTTGTGTTGAGAAGAAAAAGCAATGGCTGTTGTTGGTTGAGGAATTGGAAGAGTATGAGTGTATATTAACGGGTCAGCGAATGTAAGCCCTGCATAGTGATACGATTGCGGGAAATTAAATGTATTGGCTTGCGCAAATGATGCGACGGAAAGAAAGGCTCCGGCAGCAACAATGAAAATTGCAAGTTGATGGAGTAGTAGTGTTTGCTTCATCAAGATGTAACTAGATGTAGTATACCATGATATTCTCATGCAGGCAAATTTCAAATCAATGAGTATTACGTGCTTCTTACTAATTTTCATAAGTATTTCTTACATGGGAGCTCTATAGTAAAGAAGTAAATTGAAAAACGAGATGTATGACACGCAGAGCAACAGATAGACAAACCCGCCCGCTTGTTTCTAAGGCAGCGAGAAACAGCAATTGGCGGGATTTGTCTTCTAGCTCTTTGTTATAGGAGAAAGGGTAACTTGATATGATGAGACATTCAAAGATAAAACATGTTTTTTTTGCATTAGGAGTTGTTGTAGTATTACTTGGTACCGGACTTATTTTCTGGGTAGCATAATAAACTCCGTATCATATTAGTGGCAATTGGGCCATGCATTTTCTTCTCCTTGTGAGAGCATAAATGCAGTTGTATGAATTGCTTCCTCAGCATTTTTGCGAAGATCAGGATTTTGATCGAGTCCCATACGCGTTCTCACCGATGACCACGT
>JBEPUU010000005.1:0-22776 GCA_041691355.1 bacterium
TGGTTATTTTGTATCCAGAGGGAAAAGTAAGTGAGCTTCAAGAAGAGCAGTTGACGAGAGTGGGGGACAATGTTGTTTCACTTGCAGTAAATGGAGATTTTGATGATTGCCAAAGTTTTGTTAAAAAAGCGTTTCAGGATGAGGACTTGAAGAAGTACAATCTTTCATCCGCAAATTCAATCAACATCGGTAGACTTATTCCGCAAATCATTTACTACGTTTATGCGTATCTTCAGACAGGATCAGAGGTGCGTTTTGTTGTGCCATCGGGGAATTTAGGAAATGCAACTGCAGCACTTCTTGCACAACGAATGGGAGTCCTTATCAAATCACTTGTTATCGCAACCAATGAAAATGATGTTGCAGTGAAGTATTACGAGACAGGAATCTATAAAAGCAAAAAAACCATCAGAACTCTTTCAACAGCAATGGATATCGGTAGTCCGAATAATTTCGAGCGTATTTTAGAGCTTTTTCACTATGGCCACGGTGAGTTTCGCCACATAATAACTGCTATAAAAGTCTCAGATTCTCAGACAATTGAGACAATTCAACAAATATATTCACTCGATAACTATCTCATGGATTTTCATACAGCAGTTGGATATAATGCAGCGCAAAAACTTGAGGTTTCAGGCATGTCTACTATTGTCGTTTCAACCGCCTCACCTTTAAAATTTGCAAAAGAAATGAAACAAGAGACAGGCATTGTTATTGATAACAAAGAAGTGATGAAGCAATTGCAAAAAAAGAAAAAAAAAGTAGTCCTCGCTCATAAAGAGTACGAGGTTATAAAGAAAATAGTAGTTACACAGATAGCATAATTTGCTTTTATGAAGTGAGAGGACTAGAATCAGGCTGTTATGAGAGGACCTGAAGGAGCACCATCATTTAGTCCAGTTTCTGTTGGCGAAACAAAATATTTCGGTAACATAGAGGTTTTTAGTAAGCAGTTAGAGAAAAAGGTGAAACCTGCAACAGGGACTGTTGCAAGAGCTGAAGGTGCACACGCATTTATTGCAGTGAAAAAAGGTATTGAAGTAGAAATGGCAACAATAAATTCTGGGCCAGGCTTTCTAGGAGCGGTTAGAGTTGCTACACCTGATCCCGATGTTGCTGCAGCACACCTTGGTACAGGAGATTCACACAATAGAAGAGTTATAAGAGCGCTACGAGCTAACGAAAATGCATCACACCGCAACGCTCAGAGAATCCTAGCAAGCGATCCAGATGGATATGATGCAGTTACCTCACTTCTTGAAGAAGAACGCACAGTCACAGGACATCGTATTCGTGAAGCAATGGATGAGGCAAAAAAAAGAAAAGAAACTGTGCTTGTAACTATAATTACTCAGGATGGAAAGGTGCATGAAACCAAAGAACAATCAATAAAAGGGATAGTAGTATTTGATGCAAAATTGATAAAAGGAGATCCAGAGTTAGCTGCATTTAATTAAAAAAATAAAGAACGCGACCTGGCATACTGATAATGTTAAGTACTTCTTAAGTAACAAAGCTTAAGAAGTATATATCCATCACCTAGATAAAAAAAGCGCAATACGTCAAGCTCTTCAAAGTGTATTTTTTACACTTATTGTTTTCGTCGTTGTCGGACTCGCTTCAGGATATGTTTTAGATACATTTATTATTAATCATCCATAAAATTACCCTCATATTATATTGAAAATTATACAATCCTGCCTGTAGAATTTCGAACTCAAGAATGGTATACTATGAGACTATATGCTGGGAGAAAGGGTTGGACCCCCACAACAACAACGACGAGAATTTTCTGTTGGAGCACGTGCCGAAGCAGCAAAGCTAAACCCTACAAGAGAATTTTTGCTCAGAGAAGTATTATTACCCAATAGAGAAAGAGTACATGCTGTCACCTTGGGTGACAAAGGACAAGAACATGGATTTTGGGTAGAAAAAATTGATGGAAAATATCAATTAAATGTATCCTATGTTGATGTAGATGCATTTGTCCCTGTAGGATCTGCTCTTGATAAAGACGCCTATTCACAAGGCTTCTCACAGCGGACTGTTTCAAAGAGTGATCCAATGCTGCCACCAGATACCACCTCAGATCATGGATTACTTCGATTTCGAAAAAATCAACCAAGACCTGCTATTACTGTAACGATTCCATTTGATGAAGATTTCAATCCTCACGAGCCGACGATAAAACGGACAGTACTAACAAATCTCAAAGCAGCAACACCTCAAGAAGTTGATCAAGTTCTAACGGTTTCAGCAGATCAAGAGGATGGGGAACTTCTTCTCGAGCCTGGGGGTCCTCGCCAATTCTTCTCTGAGTATAAGCACTTAGCTACAGAATTAGCACGAAAAAGAAGAGAAAATGGAGATATTGAAATGTATGATTTAGAACATGGTTTCAAAACAAACGAAAGAGGGTACGTGACCAGACTGAGACCTAGTGAAGTTCATGCAACTGATTTCATGATGAGAGAATTTCAAATTGCAGCAAATATTTCTGTAACTCAGCATCTGGTAGGTGAAGGTTTTCTTCCTCTACTTTCCAGAACTCAGAGAGCTAATCCACATGCGGCTCAAGGGGCAACTCATATGCAGGATGTATTGGCAACAATACAACGGCCTGAGGTATTTCAAGCTGAACTGCTCAAACTGAGAACATCCGTACAATTCGATCAAGCAAAATATAGTTCGATATTAGATTGGCATTACGGTCACAATGTCGGTGCGTATATGCAACTTGAATTTCCAGCGAACAGTTATCAAAGTGTGGTTGCACAAAGAATAGTAGCTGCATATGCAGATGGAGAAGTACCTCCGTATACCTCTGATGATCTTGCAAGTGTTGCGGATCATCTTAATACACGGTCGGGCGAAATATTGAAAGAAAGACATACATTTTTTGACGCTCAAATTAAAGATGCAAGATTGAAAATACTTACGTCTCCTGATCCAGAAGCTCTTACGAGGTTAACACCTGCAGAATTCAGCACAATGATAAGACTTGCCTCTCGAGAAAATGCACTTCTTCCAGAAGTAATAAGTGAAGTAGAAAGGCGTTTGGGAGAGAATAGTTTGACGCCAAAAGATTTACTGATACTTTTGAATCAACCACCCGAACGATTAGAAGGATGGCAACCTGCTCATGATGCTGTTATGGGTTGGCTTAAAGAAAATATACCTATTTCAAGTCAAGTAATGAATGTTGCTGTACAATCATTGGGATGGTCTATACCTGAATATCATACAGATGATAGGATTGTACAAAATACTCATGTATTTACAGCAACAGCAAGTACTATTTTGCCAGGTCAAAAAGAGCCAATACCATCAGATGCACGAGCAGGAATAGGAACAAAAAGTAAAGTTGCTGAGCAGCGAGCAACGCTTGATTTACTTTCGAGAGTTTTTGATATAGCAATCCCTGGACCGTGGCCGTTACCGTTTAATGCGGGTGCGGATCTACAAGCAGGTGTTGTTGTCCCAGTTGTTGCAGGTGATATGCCAGCGCAAGTCAGTGTTAAAAGAGAAGCAGATCCACCATCAGTTTTTAGAGATAGACTTGCTGAATTGTGCGAAAGACATGGATTGACTATAACGTATCCTATTGCTGCCATTAAAGGTTCACCTAGTACACTACGGGCAAGTATAGATGTACGTGGTATGCCATTTATGTCAGATGAATTTGGTATTTCAGAAAAAACACTAGATGAAGCGGGAGAATTAGCAGCCAAACAATTACTTGCTCGATTATTGGGAGGAGGGATGTCTCTATCTGATAGAGGAAGGGCGCCATCACCTCCATCACAAATACCAAGGGATCAATTACCAGCCGTAGCAGATGCGGAAAAAATTCAAGCACCTCAATCAAGAAGTCCTGAAGCTCCAAGACCAATACCAAATGCAGCATCTCGAAAATTATTAACTATTCATAATGGAGACTATAAATCTGCGTGTATTACCTTTGTTATCAGAAATAAGTGGGAGGTTAAATTTAATGTTATACCAACTGACGATTCCAGAAGAGAAGCTATTGTTAGAATAAAAGTCCCCAGACATGGAACATTTACTTATAGAGCGGTAGGAGATGATAGAACAGAAGCTTCGAACGTAGCATCACAAATGATATTAGAAGAGCTTTTTACAGGAGAAATGAAGTATGAGTAGAGAACGGGAGCTACGAATACTCCATCCCAAACTTCCTGGAGAGTTGAGGCGACAGACGCAACGGTCATCCCGTCTCATCGGTACCGATATAGTACCTCCTTCCTATGGTGAGAGAGTATTTGGTATGCCATTGGAGAGATTAGAAAGAGCATTCCCCGTGAGAGCAGAAATCTATGATAGGACGTTTCACCCGCGGCATGAACAAGAAGTATCTCCATTAACGACGAACAGAATGAATGTCATGAATGGTCTTGATAGGTCGATTATGGCATATCACCAAGCTGATGATCCCTATTTAAGATCAATCCAAGAAGAAGCAATTGAGAATTTGTCGGACATGATGGAACGGGGGACTGTCGTAGATAGAGGGCATTTTGATGAGGCAACTGGATTTGGTAAAACGACTGTCTATACAGAAATTGTTAAATCAGCAAAAGTAAAAACGCTCGTTGTCGTCCCGACAAAAATAGCAGGATATCGGGCATATGAAGAATTAACAAGAGGTGATAATCCCGCAGATGTTGGGAGAGTATTTGATGGGATAAAAGAACGTGATCGTGAAGTCGAAATAACTACGCACCAATCTTTGTTAGGGAGTATCGCTAGAGGTGAGGTAAATCCTGAAGACTACGGACTTGTTATTTTTGATGAAGCTCATAAAGCATTGAGTGAGAAAAGAGTTGCCACAATGAATACATTTACCAATACAGTAAAATTGGCATTCACAGGATCGCCTAAATATACAGAAGAAAAGCAAGTTGGGGATGAATATGGTCCACTTGTCCAGCGTGTGACTATTAAGGAAGCAACACGGATGGGAAATCTCTGTCCACATACAAATTATGAAGCTAATACTTCTGCAGATTTGAGTAGTGTTCGAGTAAGAGCGGATGGGGATTATGATGAAGCTGAATTGGCAACGGCAATCAATATTGACACGAGAAATAAAGCTGTTGTAAGCATCTATCAAAGAAAAAAGTTCGCAGGCAAACCTGCTCTTGCATTCTGTTCAGGAGTAGAACACGCAAGACGAATGGCAGAAACATTTCAGGAAACAGGAATTGCAGCAGAAGTTATTCATGGTGAACAAAGTGAAATTGTTCGGCGAGATATATTATTACGATTGAAGAATGGCACTACTAAAGTTGTATGTAATGCCGATCTTCTTGTTGAAAGTTTAGATTATTCTGAATTGGAAGTGATTCTTAATGCCAGACCCACTCTTTCTGTCCCCATGGCAACACAACGAGCTGGGAGAGGCCTTCGTAATGATCCTGAAAATCCTGATAAGCATGCATATATCATTGATTTTATTGATAGAGATGCAAGAAGAGATCATGAACCAATCCGCTTTGCTGATGTTATTGAAGAGAGAGCGTTTGGTATTATTGTCGACATTCAAGGTGGAGATACTCCTCGTCGAAGATTACCTGTGTATGTTGATGGGATAGAAGTATATGTGCATATGCAGGAACTCATTTCAGTGTTTGATGATCTTGTCAGAGATGATACAACAAGAACACAAATTTCCATCACAACTGAAACATTAGTTGCTCTTCTTGGAAAGCACCCAGACACCATAAGACGGCATATGAAAAACTATTTTAGAGGGAGTCCAAAAAGCATTGAAAGCACAATAGCTCCGGTCCGTGAGAAACTTAAACAGTTTCCAGATAGTGGCGATGAAGCGGTTGAATTACCAGCTATTGTTGTTGAAAGAATGCTTATTGATGGAATGTATCAGCAACTCTATGGTCAAGAAATTCTTCGTGACATTCCTGGACTTGTCCAAGAACTTACTTCTACACTTGAGGATGCCCAGCCATTTCTCCCTGCTCTAAAGATAGATAATGTAGGAATTCTTACTGGACATGCTGCTCAAGCAAGAAGAATTTCGAGTACAGCTGATGCTGCTCGTCTCATTGGTGATTTTTCATCTGAATTAGATACATTAAATAAAAAGCTTCAAGGCCCAAGGGTCAAGGCAGCTGATGCACAATCTATGGCAGCTAACGAAGCACTTAGCGCAGCTGAACTTGTAATAGAATTATATAAGCATGATGAAGTACGAACTGCAAGAAATATTAGTATTGGAAAGTTGGTAAAGGAACAACCAGATATGGTTGTGAATTTTATCCTTAATAGAGAAAACGTTGAGCGAACAGAGTTGTTTGGTGCTATGAGACACCTTGCAGATCGAGAACAAGTGGCTCATCTTATCAATATAACTGCGAGTAGATACAGCATGGAACGGGGTCTTGAAGCAAATCTTGTTGTGGCATTAAGTCAAATTACTGTTGATCCTGAGAGTTTGCCTGACAGAGGTTCTCTTCGTGAATTTGGAGGCCAATTATTCGAACTTAATCAAACATTTGACGGCATGTCAGATTTTCGAATTGGAGAAAACAGTGTAGATTTTTATGTACAGACCAGGCAAGGCATGCGACGCATGTTAGGACAAGTTACAGAGATACTGGATGCTCATGATGCACCTTTGCGCAGTAGTGATAGACTTGCAAGATCAGAAGTTAATCTTCTGAGGAAGCTACGTACAGATTTGAGAATAAATTTAAATAATACGAGATTAATAAGGCGGGATGTTGCGAGAGCACTTGGTAATGATCCACAAATTATTACTGAATTCAATCAAGCGCACGAGTCAGGAGAAAGAATGTATGAATCGACGCTTGTAAGAACAATTTACGATAATTACGCAGTAGTTACCTAGAAGAAAGACGTATATTTATTATGACAGAAAGATCACGACCAGAACGTTCATTTGAGCATATTTCCAGAATCGTTACTGGATTAAAAGGAGGAATTGAAGCAGATGAAAAAAAAGCACATTCTCTCCTTGCTGGTGGTGTTAGGCCTGATTTTTTTGCATTCTGTGAAGCAGGGCAGGAAGGATTAGCTAGAAGATTACTTAAAAAGGGCGATTTTTTTACCTCTCGTGAGAAAGAATCCTCGGATGGAGCAGGAAGTATTCTTGTTACAGATCTTTTATATTCAGCAGAACTTGCAAGTGGAAATGATCCAAATAATCCAACTGCAAAACGGAGAGTAACAGCACTAAAGATAGCTATAGGGTACAAGCATTGGGGCGGCCTCGCAAAGTGCATAAAGGGTGATCCTGATGAACTATATACAAAAGGCGCAGCCCAGAACAGATCTAAATTAATTTGCAGAGGCTGTCCTGTAGGTGGGCATTGTCTTGCGCATGCACTCGAGAATAATATAGAAGATGGAGTTTGGGGAGGAATGACGGAGCGGGAGAGACGTGCTTTGAAAAAAAGGAAGGGTGAAAAAGCAATACCGGGTTTAGCAAATTTTCTCAGAAGGAAAAACAATCAGGCTTTAAGAGATTTGTATTCAAAGTGATTCTGAATTAGTAAAATTCTTAGATGACGCTAGAAATAAATCTCTATGCTATGATAAAAAAGCATGACTCAAGTGCCGGATTTTCTTCCATTCCCTACAGATTTTCGGTTTGGTACTTCGGTATCGGCATTTCAAGTTGAGGGGGATTCTGGAGGCAGAAGGAGTGATTGGGATATATTTTTGAAGAACCATCCCTCAATCATCAAACCTGGAGAAGTAGGACCAGAGTGGTGGAAAAAAGGCAAAGCTGAGGGAGATATCGATTTGATGGCATCTCTGGGCATGGGTGTGCAACGCCTTTCATTTGAGTGGGCGCGAATTGAACCAGAAAAGGGGAAAATTAATCATGATGCACTGAAACGATATCGAGAGATCATCGATTATTTAAAGAAAAAAAATATTACACCACTCGTGACTCTCAATCACTATTCATTACCTCAGTGGATTGCAGAGAAGGGAAGTTGGGAGAATCCCGGAATTGTCTCAGCGTTTGAAAAATATACTTCATTGATAGCTCAGGAATTTGGTGACGTTACAACATGGATAACTTTGAATGAACCGGGAGTTCTTGTTGAACTTGGATATTTTGTTCCAGTTTTTCCACCTCAGCGAACAGGGTTTCGATCTGCATTGACAGCACGTAATCATATGATTCAAGCTCACAAAAAAGCCTACACAATAATAAAAAAGACAATCCCACATTCGTTGGTATCAATGGCATTTTCATTTCGATGGTACCGAGCTGAAAATCCACATGATTTTTTTGAAACGAAATATGCAAAGATAGTTGATTATCTGGATAGTCTGAATTACATTGAAGCGGTTAAGGATAGCATAGATTTCATCGGTTGTAATTTTTATGCTGGGTATTTTCTTAATCTTAATGTTTCAAAGTTACGTTTCCACCTCTATGGTCCTCCATCAACACCTCCCAAAACAATTCTTTTTGGTGAAGTACGAAAGACAGGTGCTTATACAAGTGATATTGGTGCACCGATTGTACCCGGGTTTTTTCTTGATTTATTGCAGACACTCAATAGAAGATTTCACAAACCAATTATCATCACTGAAAATGGCATAGCAGATCGACGTGATTATCATCGTGCGTTATATATTCTTACTCATTTGGTGGCTGTATGGAGAGCTTTGCAACAGGGAATTGATATACAACAGTACCTTGTTTGGGCATCTGTAGATAATCTGGAATGGGTAGAAGGGTATAGAGAACAATTTGGATTGGTTCATGTCGATATGGTGAGTGGAAAGCGCACAATTCGAAAGAGTGCATATCTTTATAAAGATATTATCTCAGCAAATGGTATTGATACTAAAAAACTGATAGCAACGTATCTAGAAGGCGAGCAACAGGAAAAAGCTGAAATGTTGATTCATCATTTACTCACCAAACACAAAAGTGAAGTCACCGAGACAACGGGTAAATAAGCTGAAACAGAATGATTATTTGAGGAATAAAACAAATAGGAGGAAGTTTTGCCAATACTTAAGAAATGCTTGTAAGCACCTTAAGCTAATTTTAATAAAAGAAGTGTTTACTACTCGTATATGAAAAAGGCTATTGTTTCACTATGTATTATCATCATGTTTGTTCTCTATGGAGTATTTCATAGTAAGAGTTCAACAATTGTTCCCATAACCAATAATGTAAATAATAACACTGGAAGTGTTTCACCTACAATTGCTTCATCATCTCCATATAAAGATGGAACATATACCGGTTCTGCGGCAGATGCTTTTTATGGCAATATTCAGGTGCAGGCAATAATAAGTGGTGGTAAAATTACTGATGTTACTTTTCTTCAATATCCAAACGAGCAAAGCCATTCAATTGAAATTAACCAACAAGCAGATCCAGTACTGACGCAGGAAACAATTCAAGCACAAAGTGCTCAAGTTGATATAGTGTCCGGCGCAACTGATACAAGCCAAGCATTCATCCAATCATTAACTTCGGCATTAGATCAGGCAAAATCCTAAAAAGAGGCCCTCAGATGTCTTCATACTATGCTTGCTATTGGGCATATGCACAAAAAATGTACTATAGAGTTTTGGAAGAAAGGGGTGTGCTGTTGAATGTACTTCCTGCATCTTTTCCAAAAGGTCCGGTACAATACCCACTTTGATGCTCACCTGAGGAATTACATTTATCTCCAGTAGACACATTTCCCGTCCAGTTTTTCCAGCCAATCGGATTGTCTCCACTTCCTTGGTTCCAAACCCAGAAGGTGGATGGACCATTATATGTATTGTCAGACCACGTATTGTTTTGGAAGAAAGTAATGTCCGTTGGAACGACCCAACCAGGCACTTTGTTAGGGGGAGAGCCATATTCACTAAAGACGCCACCGGCACCGCAATCAGGCCAGTCAGTTGTATTGCAGTGCATAATATTTGCCGGATTGAAATCAATGATATTGTTGCTAACAGTTACATTTTCGGTTTTCCACACACAACCATCCCACCAGTCTTCTGACGGAGAGCCGGTTTTGTTGCCGGCATATGTTGTTGTATTGACTGATGCTGAGGGTAGATTGGCTTTGCATGCTGAGATCGTGAATGGTCCCGAAGCCGCTCCGTTAACCAAAGTACAAACGTGATCATATCCATCAGAACAATAACGATTTGAGTTCTCCCACAGAAAGATATTACCACCGTTATCAATGAGCGTATTGTTACTGATCACAGATTGGTGCAGATATGAGCCTTGGTCTGCGCATGAAGCTTCTTTACACGCAGGTACTCCACCAAATTCAGTGTCACTGCCACTCTCGCTGATATAGATTGCAGCCTGTGGGAAATGACTGTTATTCAAGCCATCAATCCAATTATTATTGGCTATGTAATTATTAGTAATCGAAAAATTATATGAGGTTTCTTCAATGATAGCTGCCCCTTCGTTGTCAGTAATTGTGTTGCCAGTAAACGTAGTATTTGCATTGTTCGTATCAACCCATGCACCAGGTCCCCAGTTATTATGGATGTAGTTGCCTTTAATAGTCACACCATTCGTTTGCCAGAGCTTGAAACCTCCTTGGTTACCATCACCATTAACGGACCCGCAATTTGAATTTCTATACTGTGTAGGTACAGGATTATAATTGTTCCATCCAATTGCCGAGTTGTTCATCCCTCCCGAGAAGTCACAGGTATCGTTATAACTAATTTCGTTATTCGCAACAGTTATATTGTATGGACCATTTGTTAGTGAGTCATGACCCCATGAATCTACAACAGCAGATTGAAATCCATACTGTCCGTTTTGGGTCATGCAGTTATTTTCGATTGTATTATCTGTGCCGGCCATTATTCCACCTCCTGGGACATTGAGGGTAATAGTATTGTATTTGATAGTCCAGTCAGTATTTGTATCTTGATTAATTGCGCCGGCATCCCCATAAGGTGTGTATTTCTCTATCGTTAGATATTCTATCGTTACTCCCTGTTGGTTTCCATCTGTGGAGTTTGAATCAATAGCCCATTTTAGATTATGAGAATAATTACCCGAAAGAATGGTAGAAGTGCCATGAGAAAGTCCTCCAACAAAAGCGTCATTCGTCTCTGCCTGGAAACTGCCCGTATGGGTTCCCGGCAATAAATAGTAAACAGTATTTGGTCTGATTTGGTAGGAAGGATAGTTATTTGTACCTGTTGGTATGATTACACCCGCGGTGTCCTTAGGAAAATCTGAACCGGGCGTTCCATAGGTCGGTAATCCAGCAGTGCCGCTTGAAAAAGAGCTGGATGCGCCGTCATAATTGTACGGTGAGTTAAGAATCGGTTGACCACAGACTTCGGTTGCGCTTGTTGGAGTTTTTCCGGTGGGTAATGGAGCTGGTAGGCCGGTGGAGTCAGTTGGGGATGCACAGGGGAGAGATGGACTGATTTGAGACACTGGTGTTGCAGGCTGTTCTGGCTTTGGCATAGTTGGAAATAGTTGTTGAAGCAACTGTAATAATAAAGCAATGAGGAATTGTATAAATTTTTTCAGTCCGCCTTCTTTTTCATGATGATGGTGTTTTGCCTTACTTGTAATTGAAGTAGTACTTATTGTTCCCAAACATGGATCTACTGTCTGAGTGGGTGCGATGGAGGAGATGAGTGAAGAAGATGGTTGAGCTGTCGGCGCAGTCTTCGTAGGTGCTGCTTTCATTGTTGGTGTTACAGGCAGTGTTGGGCAGTTCCCAAGGCAATGCAGCGTTGGAGTAACATTTTCTTGAGCATACGCTACCTGCGGGACAAAAAATGTCAAGAGTAACAATACTGATAGTGTTTTTTTAAAAAAAAGCATATTTCCACTTGTCTATAGTAGTCTCTACTTACTAGTGTGAATTAGATACTGCATCTATGTCAACAGATAATTCGATTTCTATTGGAGAACATACAAAATTTTGAGGCTAACAAGAAGAGTAGTACTTATAAAAAAGAGGAAGAATAACCGCCATCATTAGGGGTTATCGACTTTTTCTGAAACTTCACTTGGAGTTACGGGCTTAACCATTTGGATTAGATAAACGATACCATATGCAAGAACTGCATACACCAATGCAGCAATAAGCGTTGACCATTCAAAGATTGATGCTCCTGAGATACTGCTATGTAATATGCCTGCAAACGGCATAGCTAGTGGATCACTCAATGTATAAATAAGGCTGACAAAGCCGCTCAATGGATTCGCACCAAGAGCTTTAAGTACCATACGAAATCCAAGTAATATCTCCATAATAGCCAGAATATACCAAATGATTTGATATGTACGAAAGATTGCCTTTTTTTTCGCGAAGACTTTTTGCGGATTTTTTGTAGGCTCTGTAGAAGCAGCTGTGGTGGTGGTTACGCTTTCTATTATTTCTTCGGACATACCATTATCATGACAAGTATAGCGATATATGTCAATAAGGTAGATAGCTATGAGCTATGTAATTTGTTGGAACTTTTTTTCTGCAAATTAATTGATACTTATTTACTTGCTAATTACATAAGTGTTAAAATAATTGTATGAAGCTAAAACGTTTTCGCGGAGATCCGATTCTTGAGAGAGATGAAGATCATGATTGGGAGAAAGGATCGGTTCTGAATCCCGGAGTAATCCATGAAAACGGATTCTTTAAAATGATGTACCGCGCAACCAATGACATCCATCCTGATCAGGAAGGTGCATATATATCCTCTCTTGGTTATGCTGAAAGTGTTGATGGCATGCATTTTGAACGATTTGAAGAACCGCTTATTGCTCCCACGGAAAGCTATGAAAACGGCATGGGATGTGAAGATCCACGGATTACCAAAATTGATGGAATTTATTATTGCTATTACACAGCTGTTGGAGGTGAGGGAAATGATCAAAAGGTGAGAATTGCTCTTGCAACCAGTAAGGATTTTGTTCACTGGAACAAACATGGAATAGTAGGACCCGATATGTTTTCAAAAGCAGCGTGCCTTTTCCCTGAAAAAATTAATGGAAAATATACAATGCTCTTTACCTTTGAGACAGAGAGTCCAAAAGCGACCATTATGATGGCTCAATTTGATGATCTCTATGATCTCTTTTACCCCTCAAAAGAAAGAATGAACCGGATTGTGAATGAAGAATATGAGGATCAGGTTGTGTTCAGGCCAAGTGATGGAAGAGGAAATGAAGTAGGAGCAGTACCTATCAAAACACCTCACGGATGGCTTTTTATCTATAGTGCGCTCAGTACTGTTGATGACCATACTGAGTGGTCAATCAGTGCCGCATTACTTGATTTGCATGATCCACGAAAGATCCTAGCAAATGTTGACCATGTCCTCAGACCCGAAACAGAACGTGAAAGAAACGGTGTAGTAAATCATGTAGCTTTCCCGGAAGGCGCTGTGGTATTTGGAGAAAATCTGTACGTATACTACGGGTCAGGCGACCAAGGAATATGCCTTGCAATGTGTGATTATCAAGAACTGCTAAACCACCTCGTGTCTCTGATTTAGAGTTCATTGCCGAACATTGATGATCTTTGAATTTATTTTTTCTACAGATTTTGTTAGTAAATTTATATAATCTTTGTTAGCGTTTTTAGTTTTTAGAGCAACGATGTGCCTAGGACCCAAAGGCATTATAAGCGTTGTACTTTTTAAAAGAGATGCTCCCTCTAGTATACTTTGCTTATTTTCATCATCTAAATTTATAATTGGACTATCTGACAATATAAGCTCATATTTTCCTAAAACTTCACCTATTTCTATATCATGTTCAAGAATATATTTTACGCGTTCTATCAAGATTATTTTCAAAAAAAGTAGGCAGAGATTTTGTTCTTAGAGAATAAATCCATTCTCTCTTTGGGAAGGAATAATTTCCTTTATCTCATCTTCCTTATCAGGATTATTTTTTATAACATTTTCTATAATTTTATCAAAATATTTCTTCTCATCTCTCCCCATAAGAGCAAGTACATGCATACTTCTAACAAAATGTAATGCAACAAACTCTTTAATGATTCTTTTATGTTCTTCATTTTTTAATACAGTTCCATTATCCACCAAAGGAAAAATTTCACTCATTTTTCTTTCTATTTGGCTCCATATGGTTTCATATCTACTTATCACTTCTGAAGGAAACTGTATATAGGAAATTTGTTCAGGGTCTTTAAATGAAGAGCTCGTGTAAAGCTTATTATGAACTAAAATTTTTTTATTCTTGGTAAAACGCTTCAATAAAGCTTTAGTAACAAAGTGAGAGTTTGTAATTGATATATTTACAATAAGTTAGAGATTATTTTAATTTAGCCCTACTCTTTACGATTGCATGAAGTTTCGCTGTATTAAAAAAGAGGAGTAAAGCTTTGTCTTACTTTGTGCTATCAACTCTGGATTCATGCCAAAAATCTTTTGCTTATTGTACTAAAACTGAGCAAAAATTACCAATCTTTTACGAACTTGGAGTTTTGATTGCCCGCAGAATAATTATTCTATACAATAATCATATGCCCTACAAAAATCCTGATGAGATTCAGAATTTTTCTCACCTTACTTCGCGTCCTGAGCCGCATGATCGGTTGTTTAGAAGCGATTTGATTGAACAGACGATCGATACTATTGCTGCAGAGATAAAAGACGAGGATATTCGTAGGATGTTCTCTCAGTGTTTTCCGAATACCTTGGATACTACTGTCTATCATTCGGATAGGGAAGGGCGGCCCGATACTTTTATTGTAACAGGGGATATTCCTGCCATGTGGTTGCGAGATTCGGTAAATCAGGTGTGGCCTTATTTGCGATATATCAAAGAGGACGAAGAAATCAAAAACGTTTTTATAGGGTTATTATATAGACAATCGATATGTCTCAATTCCGATCCGTATGCTAATGCGTTCAAACGAGAGATTCACAATGATCGAGTAGAAGTGTGGGAAAGAAAATATGAATTGGATAGTCTGGCGGCATTTTTCCGTCTATCAGCCGGATATTATGAGGAGGCAAAGGATTTAGGACCATTTGATGATTCCTGGCTGTCGGCGGTGAAACGGGCACTTGAAGTCATTCACATCGAACAAAATTCATTGGATAAAGAAAATCACGAACTCCTGTATCACTTTACGACCCAATCAGGACATTTGCATCCTGCAGTCCGGCTCAAAGGCTATGGATATCCGGGAAAGCATTGTGGACTATCACGATGTGTATTCCGTCCCTCAGATGATGAATCAGTTTTCCCGTATCTTATCCCTGCAAATGCAATGACCGTTGTCTATCTTCGAAAGATATTACCGATTCTGGAACACATTGATGCTTCCTCAACAGCAGGGCTCGCACGCAAACTTGCAGATCAAATCGATGGGGGTATCCGCGAATGGGGACAGGTAGAACACAAAGAATATGGGAAAATATATGCTTACGAAGTGGATGGGTACGGCTCATGTTGTATTATGGATGATCCCAATATCCCAAGCCTTTTGAGTCTTCCATATCTCGGATATTGTTCAATAGACGATCCAATATATCGAAATACCAGAAAATTAATACTCGGCAAATGGAATTTATTTTTCGCAAAGGGACAAGTTGCTTGTGGATTGACGTCCCCGCACGTCGGCGTGTGTGATCATTTCTGGCCGATGGCAACTATTATGCAAGCACTAACGACTAAAGATGAAAAGGAAATCATTGAATGTCTCCACACTCTGAAGAAGACACATGCCGGAACTTTTTATATGCATGAAAGCGTTGATGTAGATAACGAACATCGTTTCACAAGGCACTGGTTTGCGTGGGTTAATTCGTTGTTCGGTGAATTGATTCTAAACGTTTACGATACAAACCCAGAGATATTGAAGCAAGAATTATAAATTATTTGCAGTAGAGGAAGCTAATCGACTTTGTTGGAACCTATTATACTCAAAAATATTTAATTCTTTAAGCAACTAATTCAAGAATGGTTGCAAGTAATCGAGAGGTTTCAGCATATGAATCTCTGCGTATAACGTAAATACTGTCAGCAAATTTCTGTATTACTGGAGGATTTGTTAGCCCTATGAGCGTATCTGCCTGATCAGGTGATAAAGTGAGTTGGTTTGTTACAAGATTGGGTATATTCGTTTGAAAGAGTAGATGTTTGGTTGGACAACCGCTTGAAAATCGTTTAGGGCTACCATCAGTCAGACCATAACTATTTGTGATGTCTCGCTCAGAAGGGGAAAGGGGATGATCTAGTAATGTTTCGTTTATTTCTCGGCTTGCATCCGCTGCTTTTCGTACATCTCTTGTAATATGAGGTATTGCTCCGGATGTATTTAAAATAGGTTTTTCTCTATCTTCCCACCAAGGGAGTGTTGCTGGATGCGAAGTTCGTCTAAATCCATCAGCGAATGAATTCCCTCCTTTAGCCACGCCCCGAAATAGCCTGTGTGTATTTGGATCACGAAGAAAATTAACCATCGTCTGTGTATCACCAAGATTCAAATCGGGATGTCTTTCAACAATAGTCTCCACAGTATTTGCTATGGTAGTAATTTCAGCAAAAATTCCTCCGTCCAGCCCCAAACCTCGCATTCTTGGAGTACCAAAACGTATAGCCGCAGCTCGTTGGCGAGAAGATAGGAGGGCACTGATTGGTTTTTCTTGATGTGTAAGATGATTATTTCCCAGATCTCTCAGCTTGAGATTAAGGTTTTCGAGTTCGACAACAGCACGTCTATCTGGAGAATAGAATATATCCGAAATAGTTTCTTGCCTTACCTGTCATTGGAGAATTATATCAGAGACGGGAGGCACAATCAACCTATAGTAATTTTCAGGGACTGAGTAATTTTCTTTGGAACATTTTATTTTAGATGTAGTTAATTTGATATAAAAATACTAGTTATGAATCACGAGTAGCCAGTCTCGAGTTCCGTCACTGTGCAGACTCGGTGTTGTTACATTGCCGGAAGCATCGATAGTGGCAGGTTGGCTTTGGTCAGTGTTTGTTGGATCTATCCACGTTGCTGTGAAATTTGCAGGCAACTTTGTGAGGTCAAGGGTAATTGTTCGGGCATTTGTGTCGCCTGTGTCTGTCGGAACATAGACAGTTGTTAGAGATTTATCTGGTGTTTGTGCTGCAGTGACATAATTGTTTTGTAGGACATCCAGACTGCTATCTTTTGTAATTTGTGTACCTCGTCCGGCTGTAACTACGTGATTTTTATCATCAGGTACAAGGAGTTGCCAATTACTTAAGTTTTGCCAGAATGTTAGGAGGCTTTTTTCTTGAGCTGTCCATGCATCATCAATACGACCTTGCCATCCCGCGAAGAACGACCAGTTCTGCGTACCGCTGAATTCACCTGAGCCACCACTCGTGAGTGTCCAGAGTATTTGTCGACGGAGAGTTTCATTGGTGGTTGCTGGGCCGCCAGTATTATTTTCACCTTCATAATTTGATTCGCCAAGCATCACTGGTCGGGGATCGTGGCTGCTTAGATTTTCTTCATATCCTCTGAGAACAATTTCATAAATCATCGAGTATGAGTATGCAAAATTCCAGGTCGATATAGGTTCATAAGCGGGCACGTCGGCTGACACACTTTCCGGTGTATGCTGAATAGAGAAAGGTCTGGTATCACCAGTCGAGCGAATGCCGGCGAGCATGTTTTGGAATTCAGTGTTTACTTGTGGATCGTCATAATACTGATAATCTCCGCCAGCCATCCACGTGATATTGGGGTAATTCTTGTAGCGATTTGCTACCATTTGACCATAGGTAAAGCTGTCGGCGGCAGATACGTGATACATCGTATTGCCCGAGAGCGTTGTCCAGCCATCCATTGGGTACAGAAAGACGGTGATGCCGTGATTCTTCATGCTTGTCAGATCCTGATCCACTCGTGACCAATATGCCTCATTCCATGATGTAATGATGCCGTTGTTAAATGGTACGACACCATCATACGTCGCGCCGTTTTTGAATTGTCCGCCGTTCTGAGGAGCTCCAATCAACGAAACAATTGCCGCATTAAAGCCGTAAGATTGGCGATCAGCTGCCCATTGTTCCACTTGTGCTGCTGATAAATCGCTAATCGGAGCCCATGGAGAATCACCTTTGATAAGAATTGGTGCACCATTCTGGTCTAGGAAATAGCGACCGTTTGGAGAGACAGTTGTAACATACGACAATTGTGTTGGATTTCCTGTGGGTGTTGGTGTAGGAATTCCGGTTGGCGTCGGTGTGAGTATAACTGTCGGAGTTGGTGTTATCGTAGGTGTTAAGGTTGCAGTGGGAGTTGGCGTGCCAGTCGGTGTCGGTGCTAACGTCATAGTTGGCGTAGGAATTCCTGTTGGTGTAGGTGTTGCTGTGGATCCAGATGTATATGTTATATAAATAGAATACGCCTCATGAGTAATTGGGTAAGTTGAATTCCCAAACGCAGCAGGCCATGTACCATACATTGTAGGAGATCTCCAGGCAGATCGTGTTGACGAATTACTCTGGATACCATATTTAGTTTTAAACCCATCAACATTAAATGCTAGCCAGTATTTTGTATTTGCGCCAATGGTAATTGTATTCATGGGGAATGTATTCCATGAATTTGCCGTCAATACTTTCCCGACACTTGATGTAAGTAAACCGCCGGGAGTATTATTGCCCGTATCAGAATAAATTGCGACCTGCATGTGATTTGATGGTGCAGCCTGGACGCCACCGATATAAACAGAAATGCTTGATACTGTCCCTGAAGTTGCTCCGGTAGTTACTTGCGTTGAAGAGATCATATTGACATTGGCACTATCAAGCCCTGTGCCGGTTGTAGTAACTCCTGCTGTAGAGGAGGCAGCGTGTGCTTTGGCAATAAAAAGCGATTGTGTATTGGAAAAGAGGAGAGTGAGAAGTAGTATGCTTGCCACTACAGTGAAAAATTTTCCTGAGAGATGCCGTGGTAAAAATTTCTTTTTATTCATGTATTTTGTTAATAGAGCTCAATTGCATTATAGTTATAAAAATAAAAAAGTAAAGGGGTAGTAAAGGTATATAGGCTAATCAATTTTGTTGGAACCTCTTTTACTCAAAAAGGGTTGTAGAATAAATGACTCCAATACTTAAGTGAATTTTAACCAAAGAAAGGTTTACTCCTATATGAAAAAGAAAAACCACCTAAAATAGTTGTAGGGAGTGAAGAATGACGTCGAACCTTTTACACACAGTATACTGATGGTCAAGATCTATAACATAACATTGACAGGAATAAAAAAGTATGGTATAAATTCGGCCTATAACAAGAATATGGATACTGAAAATCCTCAAAGACGCGAACAAAATAAACTAACAGCTACGCGATTTCCCGATGGACTTCTAGGTCGTGATCCTCGACAAGTAGATAGAGAATCTCCATTAGGAAGAATATCCAGAAATTTAACTTTTTTATACGGGGATGAACAAGGAGTCCAGACTTTTAATATGCTGCAAGAAATGATGCAAGAAGGAAGAAGCAAAATACCAAAGCGTGATGCTCGACCGGGAAATGAAATTTTTGGACAGAGCGATATTGCAATAATTACTTTTCCTGATGCATTTCAGAGACGTGGTGAATCTGGTGAACTGAGTGAACCGCCATTACAGACACTCAGAAGGTTTTTAACAGACCATGCCGGTGATGTAGTAAATACTGTACATGTACTTCCTTTTAATCCTTCAAACGCCGACCGAGGATTTTCGCCAATTAATTACTCTATAGTTGATCCACGGTTTGGTGACTGGCGAGATATTGTGGATATCGGAGAAGACTATGCTGTTATGGCGGACCTCGTTGTCGGACATAGATCTACAAAAAGTGAAGAATTCCAAAATTTTTTAGCTGGTGATCCAGAGTATCAAGATTTTTTCATTTGGTATAAACCCGAGGAGATAGATGAATCAATGGAAGCCAAGCTAAAAATGATACGAAGACCAAGAGTCCATGATGTACTGACAGATTTTGAGACTGCTGATAAAAGAGAAGTAAAAGTGTGGACTACATTTAGTTCTGATCAGGTTGACGTTAATTATAAGAATCCGCAAGTATTATTGAATATGGCACGTATTATGTTGGAGAATTTACAACAAGGTGTCAATGTATTGAGAATTGATGCGTTAACATACGTCTGGAAAGAACTAGGAACTGATTGCGCAAGTCTTCCTCAAGTTCATACGCTACTGCAAATTTTTAGAGACGTGCTCGATGAAGTAAGCCCACAGTCAAAAATAATTTCAGAAACAAATGTACCGCATGAGGAGAATATATCGTATTTTGGAACAGGGGATAACGTAGGACATGAATCACATATGGTATACAATTTTGCACTGCCACCGCTAGTTTTGGATGCTTTCAGTACGGGTAATTCTCAACATCTTAGTACATGGGCGGCATCTTTAGAACCTCCTTCTCCAACACATACGGCCTTCTTTAATTTCCTCGGTAGTCATGATGGTATAGGGGTTATGGGAGTAAAGGGAATTTTACCTGAAGAATCATTTAACCAACTTCCCAAACAATTTGAAGACCGTGGTGGGGTAGTCTCATACAAGACATTACGTGACGGAGGGAGGGCACCTTACGAATTGAACTCTACCTGGTGGTCTGCTATCAATAATCCTGATGTGGATTTCGATATTGGATTAAGAAAGTTTATTACATCTCATGCTATTAGTTTTGCATTGCAAGGAGTGCCTGCAGTCTATTATCATTCATTGTTTGGGAGCGAGAATGATCTGGATACGTGGGACAAAACCCAGGTCAACAGAGATATTAATGAGAAAAAACTTGATTACGATGATTTAACATCCAAACTCGATCAGCCGGATTCACGGGAAGCCCGGGTGTTTGGTGCAATGAAGGAACTTATTTCATTAAGAAAAGCACATCAGGTATTTCATCCTTCGTCACGGCAAGAAGTATTGGATGTCGATCCAAGAGTATTTGCATTGCAGCGAGGAGAACGGGCAGAAGAAAATATTTTGGCATATCATAATGTCAGTAAAGAAGAGGTTACATTTGACTATGCGGGAAAGACATATACACTTGAGCCTTTTGGATATCTATGGGAGTCTGTTTCTACAACACAAGACGGTACAATAGAGAGGGATGTATATCCAGCAATTTAACTATTGAGTATAATTTCCTACGAAAATATTACTTATCCTTTATCATAAAGGGAGGCTAAAGTTACAATCTCTGCAAGAGCTACATAGCTGATATATTTATTCGAGGCTCGAAAGTGCAGCAGGGGCTAAGCAACTTTGTGGGCACTTATTTTTTTGAGCAGAGAAGTATTTGAACTGTCTTTTGTAATATAAAGACCCCACCCATACGCAAGAAACGAAAGTAAAAAACTAAATGCCATAATAAAAGAGAAACTATCTTGTTGTGTTGGGATAAATTTTGAGCCTCCAAAAACTGCCAGGAAGATACCGACTGTGGCGATACTAGAAGCAATTATCCATGTTTTATTTCTTTCCATCACTGAACGCAAGATAAATACAATTGCTCCAACAAGCAGTAATCCGCCGATTATAATATGTGCTGCAAGAGGAAACTGTTTCCATGCGAATGCCCATAATTGTCCTTCAGGTTTATTCTCTGGAAATTGAACGAACGAAGTAGTAGCCATGCCGAGAAGATATTCGATAGCAAGAACTATTATCATGCCAACGCCTTGGTTTCTTAGCCCTTCGGAATTATGTTTTTTCTTCATAAACTCATTATACAACAACAGTCAACAACGGTTTTTATTTAATAACGGTTGATGCCAAAAAGTGATTCAAGGGCTGATCAACTTTATTGAAATGTATTTTGTTAACAAATTATAACTGTGCGACAGTTATATTGTCAAAATCTTCTATGGGTTCACCTCTTAGGTTTTTTCTTAACACATGTTGAGTAGTCTGAGGTATAGTAGTAAGTCTTGAAAAACCCAATTTATCAGTAAAAAAATCAATATTGAAATCAAAATTTTCACTGGTAATATATTTATATTGTAACTTTCTTGCTAAATCGAAAAACCTGTCGAAAAACTCCACCGCAATTCCTCTTCCATGCAAATTAGCTCTATCTCCATATGATGTAACATGCATATGATCTGAAGAAAGTCCTGAAAAGTAGGCTTCTAAGAGAAAGCGGTCATTCAACGTTAAGAAGCCTCCTTTAAGTTCGTCTGTGTATTCCAAATGTGGAGGATCGACATCTCTTGGAAAAGAGAGTGGTGTTGGCTGATTTCCTGCATGTCGAGCTCGATGGTAAGCGCTCATTTCGCCTTCAAATCTACTCAATGATTCGATATTTGTAATTGCTGAATCGTTATGTTCAAGAACTAAAAATCGTGTATCAGTGCCGTCATTTTTAATAACTGAGATACCGACAGAATTAGGATTAGGAACTGCTGATAAGAGTTTTGTTGGAATGAGATAGCGAAATACAGGTGTTGGGATAATACGGCCGGTTATAGCAGGGTTCCATCCTTCGAATGCACTTTTAGCAGTCCTTGTTAATCCGTCAACTGCAGCAACTCTTTGCCGATCTGGTAGTGATTGTTCTGGCATTCATGGAATTTTAACAGATAAAAGAAGCTCGGTCAACCTATAGTAGTTAAGTGTGGACTGAAAGGTTCAAGTCCGCCCACAGTTGAGGTTAAAAAGTAATGCAGAGCTGTGCAACTTTGTTGGAACCTATTTTACGTCTAATACCCAATGCAGAGATCGCCGCCCTTTCAAGGGCGGTGGTGAATGCATGC